>DATMPR010000018.1:0-9799 GCA_035567575.1 Bacteroidia bacterium | reverse complement strand
TTTCTTCTATTTTTAATTGATTATCGATAAGTAATTTTTGTTTTTCTTCTGGAGTTTTTGTTATATCATTTTCAATGACTTTTATATTGTTATGAAGTTTAGTCAAATCTATCAACACGTCTTTAGAACCAAAAGTAATATCCCTTTGTAATGAATTTTCAAGCTCTTTTATTTTTTTACTTTTCTTAAAAATAGTTCTTGTAATATTATTTTTGCTCGTTTTAGAATTAGAATTATTTTTTAGTTTTTCAATATCCTGCATCAAACTCATTATCCGTTCTTCCTGATTTTGTTTATTGGTTTTGGTTTGTTCTATTTTAACCTTTATTTCTGATACTAAAGATTTTCGTTCAGTTTCAGTTATGTTAAATATTTTTTGAATTTGTTTTAGAAAACTCATATCAGAAATTTTGTCAATATTTCTGTGAAGTTTCCGAAACGCATAGCTATAATTCACCTGTTTCCAGAAAATAAATTCCGAATCACTACATTCTTTTATGTTCAACGGTATGGTTTTCACTTTTAACTGGGCTATCTCAGGAGTGGGTTGCGTAAAACAATTCCAATAGGAAGGTTTATCCCACTCCGTTGATAGCTTTATCTTAAATTATTTGATTTATTTTTCATTGAATTATTTTACGCATTACAAATATACAAATTAATTTTTATATATCAAAATATACTATTTACCTGATTATTTTTAACTGTTTTTAATTGTTTTTGAATCATATAATTAACTCTTGTTACAACTAAATATAAATGTGGTTCACTTCCAGATAATGTTGTTTTATACTGATAGCTTTTACTATGAATTAATTGGACATGTCTTTTTACTAACGCATCCCAAGGTTCTTGTTGTCCGACTTCTAACATATAGCTAAGTTACTAATTAGTAATAATTGACTAAAAATTATTTATTAACATATAGTTTATTATTTACCAAAAGTTAATTTTTCTGCATGTGCAATGCAATCTTTTTTTACTTTGCTACTGTGCATTAATTCAGCTTCTACATATCCGCCACAAGCATCAATATTAACTTTACCGTCTTTATCAATTTCTTTGTAATCGGTAATATAAAAAATATCTTGTTTATCTTTCCATAAGTAATACATAATTTCTTTTTTCATGTTATTTACATTTTTTCAATTTCATTTTTTACTTCTCGCCAATAATCACATGGGTTTTTATCATCAGTAGTTGTTATCTTTCCAGTTTCAAAATCATCGTACATGCACATTGCGTATCCGAAATTCTCAAGTGCTTCTATGATTCCGTCAACCTTAATTAAAGCACACTTTTGCGCCATACCAGTCAGGGAAGTATATCTAATTACTCCAGCAGGAATTAAGGAATAATACTTCATAAATAATTCGGAAGCTTTTTCTTTGGAAGTCATATCAATTATTTATGTAATTCGTCAATTTCCTTTTTTACTTCTTTAAAGTACTCTATTTTGTTTTTTATTACAAGATTTGATTTATGTTCACGACAGCTTCTTAAACAAGATTTGTATTCTTTAATGATTAAATTACAAATTTCATTTGAACGAGCTTTAATAAATGGTTTCCATCCGTCTCCCATTGCTTGTTGATAAACTATATCGCAGATTTCAATTGCTTTTTGTTTTGTGGTTAATTTTCGCAATTTCATATATTTTATTTTTTATAATCAGGGTAATTTGTTAATTCAGCATACCTTAATAAATCAATTCCTTTTCTATGTATATTATCACCTCCAGATGACTGTACGCATTCTTCAATTACATAAGTAAAAAAACCTAAGTCAAATGCTTCATAAGCTGTTGCTAAAACACAATCGTTTGTATCAAGTCCTACAATGTGTACTTCTTCAATTCCTTCAAGAAAAAGTTGATGTTTAAGAGTACTAGAAGCAATAATATTTTTATTATCAATAATTATTTTTTCTGGCTTGAAAACAGATTTAGTTTGCTTAATAACATTAATAATATTTTTCTTTTTATCTAAAAGTTTCCGAATAATAATATATGTTCTAGCCTCTTTCTTAGGAACAGTCCATTTAAGTTGTTTGTGCCACATAGAATCTTTATCAGCATAAAACACCGCATTTATATAAAGGTCATAAGGAAACTCTCTTATTACATAAGCTATATTTGATACTACGTGTCTATTTTTATCATTTAAAAAAATAGGCTGTACATCAACTATTATTAATGCCTTTTTTCTTTTTGATTTAGGTATATTCATTTTCAATTTTATTTTTTGTAGTGAAAACCTTCTGTATAATTTCCTGCTGTTGCATAATCTTTACCACATCCTTCACAATGCCAACCGCTTGTTCGTGTGTTTCTATCAGGATTAATATTATTACCATTCTCATCATAACGAGGCGGATAATACATTGCTGTTACGGTATTCATTCCGCTTTGCGTTCTTATAGTTGGTTTTTTACAATAAGGACATTGAGGTACTGAGCCTGTCATTATTACTTTTTCTTTTTCAGTTTCGTTTTCCATTTTTATTTATAAAATATAATTTACCAATCAGTTTTCTTACTATTTTTCTCATCAATAATTATTTCAATACATACTCTACAAACTTCTTTTCCATTTGAAATACAAACATTATTTGATATAATGTTCGGTAATTCTTCACCGCACCTGTTACACTTTCTTACAGGTGGAATTTTAGAATTTGGCTCATCTTCTTTTGGCGGTGTATTTCCTTCCATTCTAATTTATTTTAGCTATCGAACGAATTTGGTATGTGGCAAACATAATAACCAGCTCCATCTATCTTTGGAGGATTAGGTTCTTTTTCGATAAGCTTTTGTATAAAAAGCCAATCATGGTTATAATTATGGCAATCATTCCATGAAAATTCATATAATTTTCTGTGGGCAATATTTGAAGTACCTATTGAACCTTGTTCTATTCTTGCATCACGTTTTGCTTTAGAAAAAATATATTTTTTACTTGGATGATGTGAGTAAACCAAACAATCATCGAAATATACCCAGTCAGCATTAGTATGATGATTGAATCCGTTAACTATAGCAGAGAGATGCCCATCTGCAAGATAGTCATCCGCATCGAGATATGCAATAAAATCACCCGTAGCATAAAATATACCAACATTTCTAACCACTCCAGAAAATAATTCTTGTTTTGGTATTTTTATAACTTTTATTTGCGGATGTAACATGTAATCAGAACATAATTCAATGGTTTTATCACAACCGTCACTAATAATTATAAGTTCTCTGTCTTCGTAATCTTGAGATAAAAAAGAATTAACAGCTCTTTTAAATTTTTCTTTTAAATTTTGTGCACAATTTTCGTATGTCCCTAAAAATGATGGTAAAATGACGGATATTTTCAGACACATAAATAATACAAAATAATTAAAATTAATTAATAAACTTTACAAATTTCACTTTACTTTTTATGTTATTCATGCTAAAAGTTGAGTATGATTTTTTCAAATCATCCCAGCCCCAACGCCATCTGAGTCCGTTGTCGGATGCTATTTTATAAAGAGAAACCCAGTCCTTACAGTCTTTAAAAATCTGAACATCTCTCGGCTTTAATTCAATTTTTTGTTGAACTAAAAACTTACTCATAGTGTCAGATATTGTACCTGTAATTTTTGGGTAAAATAGACCCTTTTCATATTTAAACATTCCTCTGCGACAAATTTCTAGTGAAGCATTTGTTGCATCAAAATAATCGTAACTTAAATTTCCAATGAAAGATGTGTAACATGGATTTATTTTTATTAATTCAATTCCATTTTCTATACATCGTTTTTCAATTTGCCAATCTGAAATTTTTCTGTGCCATATATTTTTTATTTTTCGGTTGGCTTCAGTACTGTGTTTTGCTTCATTCTTGCCAATATTTTCAATATCTTCATTTACAAAATAAGCACATTTGTAATGTTTTATGGAATTAAAAAATGTTTTCCACGAATTGTGAATTTCAAATTTACATTTGTTGTTTTGTTTTACTTTTAATTTATCATCAGATGCTAAATTTAATTTTTCATGCAAACCTCTAAAATCAATAACCCCTTTTTCAATTATTTTTTCTATTCCATTTTCACCTTTGTCAGCAATGCAATATCCGATGTATTCAGGATTTGTGTCGATAGCAACGTATCTGGTTGATATTTTATCAGAGAGTTTTTTCTGTTTTAAATCTTCACGATACCTCGAATAAATATATTTTATTATGGTGTCTTTTTGTTCTTTGGTGTATTCTGAATTTTCGCTAACTGATTTAACTTCTTTTCGTCTTTCTTTTTCATCAACGTAAAATCCTGATAAAATTTCATTGTCAAATGAAAGACAAATTTGCTCTGTACTTAATTGAACTGTAATCGCAATTTCTTTCACATTAATTAATTCCTGTAATTTCAATAATTCTTTTTGTTGTTTTTTACCACATGAATATTTTATCGTTATTTTTTTACCCAAATACGGCTTGTAAATTATGGTTTGATTTTTGAAATCAAATTTAAAGAACCTGTTACCGATTTGGTTAGCCTCACCTAAATTATAAGAATGTAAAATCCTCTTTTCGGAAAACAATTTTTTAGTTTCTTCGATTTTCAACTGAGTATCGATAAGTGATTTTTGTTTTTCTTCAGGAGTTTTTTCTTTGTCATTTTCAATGACTTTAATATTATTGTGAAGTTTAGTTAAATCCCTCAATACTTTTTTAGAACCAAAAGTAATATCCCTTTGCAATGAATTTTCAATTTCTTTTATTTTTTTACTTTTCTTAAAAATTGTTCTTGTAATATTATTTTTGCTTGTTTTAGGATTAGGATTATTTTTTAATTTCTCAATATCCTGAATCAAACTCATTATCCGCTCTTCCTGATTTTGTTTGTTAGTTTTAGTTTGTTCAATTTTAGTTTTTACTTCAGAAACCAAAGACCTGAATTCAATATCCGTTAAACTGAATTGTTTCTGAATTTGTTTTTGAAAAGTAATATCAGAAATTTTGTCAATGTTGCTATGAAGTTTTCGAAAAGCATAGCTATAATTCACCTGCTTCCAGAAAATAAATTCTGAATCACTGCATTCTTTTATGTTTAACGGTGTGGTTTTCACTCTATTAATTTAGTACTAATTATTTAATTAAACAATATTATTTTGTATTATTTATGAATCATATATTAATATTCATTAAATTTAGTAATAATTCCATTTAGGAAATAATAAAAATATTAACAAAATACTCAAATAGTTGAGGAAGAGATTTGTTGAAATTCCATATATGATTATAAAATATATTGCATGGAATCACCATTAGCTTCGACGATGTTTAAATTCCAATAAGGATTATTTAATAATGACAAGCGGAGACGTGTGCGGGTATTGCGTTTTAATTCCTTTAAGGACTAATTTGTTTTTGCCTTGTAATCGTTGTATGTGACCGCCATTTTAATTCCATGTAAGGATTGTTATAGTAATAAAAAAGTTTATATATTTGATATATCATATCTTGTAATTCCATATAGGATAATGTAAAAAATAGATTTGCAACTACAATCTCAAAGTTCATCTTTAAATTCCATTTAGGATAAATAACCTCGATTTTCTTTTAGCATTCCAGCATTTTAATTCCTTTTTAGGATGATTTTTAATAATCAGACAAGTCTTGAAACGATAACCCCCTTTTGTAATTCCGTTTAGGAAAAAGTAAAATAGGATACGGTGCTTGAAGAATTTACACATCATGATTGTAATTCCATTTAAGAAAGTATTTAAAATTTTAAATTGGCACAATAATAACAATACATACATTGTAATTCCCTTTCGGATATTTTACATTTGACGGAGCAATAAGAGGATGCTTGTAATTCCATATAGGATATGTTTTAATAATTGATGCTTATCTGAGTCATCTGGACAACGAGTTTAAATTCCGTTTAGGACAATTTTTGTTACTTTTAAACGTTCGTCACGGTATTTTTAATTCCGTTTAGGATATATATAATTAGGAACAACTTCTCCATTTTCGTACTTGTGTTTTAAATTCCATTAAGGAAAATGTTTTTAAAAAGCACATACACCATTTCGTGTAACAGTCATATTTTAATTCCGTATAAGAATAGTTGAAAAACAAGATAGTGGTAAAGATTATCGATGTTTGTAATTCCTTTTAAGATTTATGTTATTTAACAACAAAAAAATTATTTATCATTTCCTCATTTAAATTCCATTTCAGAAAAAAGTTGTAACAGTTATAGAATTTCGTATTTGTGCTAGTTCCTTGTTGTAATTCCCTTACAGAAAAAAGTTGTAAACAGTTGCGCGACAGCAAGAAAAAAGCGGCAGTTAGTTGTAATTCCCTTACAGAAAAAAGTTGTAAACAGTCTTTACTGCAAGTTACCAAAGAAGACTTAGGTTGTAATTCCCTTACAGAAAAAAGTTGTAAACAGTGCGTTTAAAATAAACTCGGTTGCCAATGTGGTTGTAATTCCCTTACAGAAAAAAGTTGTAAACAGTTGAAAAGCAAAGAGTGACAATCCCAAAGTTGTTGTAATTCCCTTACAGAAAAAAGTTGTAAACAGTAATCGAGTTTGTAAAAACAAAGGCTGAATTGTTGTAATTCCCTTACAGAAAAAAGTTGTAAACAGTTAAAGAAACTGAATATACCCCTGCAAATGAGTTGTAATTCCCTTACAGAAAAAAGTTGTAAACAGTCATGTAGTCGCTGTATGTAAGTCGAAAACCGTTGTAATTCCCTTACAGAAAAAAGTTGTAAACAGTATGTCAATGAACAAACACTGCAAGCCAATTACTTACAGTGCTTTTTGCTTTAAAAAAATGACCATAAATTAAGAAACTTCAGCCAATAATTCAGATTTTTTGTTTTCTAAATTAAAAGGTCTTGTTTTACTCTTGTAAATATGATGACTTTCTGTTTTGTAAATAGTGCCAAATCCAGCACCAGTGGATTGCCCCATACCTATGTTGTATAATAATTCAGCTACTTTTTTACTACAAAGAATATCTAGGTGACATTGATTAGCATAGTTAACAACATTCTTAACTACAACTTTTCTTACTTTGTGTTTGTGCTCTAAATTACCTTTATAAAATTTTGGTATTTTTATTTCAAACGTAGATAAGTCCAAAGAGGCATCAATCTTTGATATTTTATTAATCAAATAAGATTTTAATACTTCTTCAAAATTGTAATCTTCGGTGTTAATCAATTCCCACTTGTTATCAATCCTTTTGTATTCTCCGTTTAAAGTCATGAAACTGTAATCGTTCTTTCCATAAATTTTTTTAATTATGAAAGGTGATAATACAGCGAAATAATTCCAGCCATCATAAAATTTTTCTTCTATGTTGTCAACGCTACTGAACTTCATTCCGAATTTCATATCAGAATTTTTCATTAACCCTAAAAGAAAATTATTTATGAATTCTGTATTCATAGATGATAGTACGAAATAACCACCATCAGGAAAGGTTAAGAAATTACGATTTTCGCATAACACACCTCCGTAAAGATGAGATATGTTGTAATCACTAATCCTGTCATGATATTTATTATTTCTTCCTAAACATCTGTGTAGATATTCCAGAACAACTGAGTTGTTATTAGGAACGTCTTCTGTGCTTTTTGTGAAGTTTACTTTAATCCGCATTTTTTTCTTTGTTTTTAGAAGTTTCTAAACCTATCTCGTTAACTTTCGTATGCTTACTAACATTAATTCTATTAGCCGTAAAAATACCTTTTATGAAAACTAATCCACCATCTAAAATAGTGGCACATCCTTTTGAATTACTTAATTTAAGAATGTCCTCATCATTTACTGGTATAACTATTTCTCCATTTAGTCTTGTTACTTTTTCAACTCCGTTATTAACGGTTAGAGCTGTATGAGAATTCATATTCATTTCGGCAGCTCTTTTATCATCAACAAAGTACATAACCAAAGATGTTTTGCCATTCTGTTTAAGTTTAGCAAAAAAATCAATAAGTAATGGATTATCTAACAATTGACGTTCTCTAACAATACTCTTTATTTCTTTAAAGGAATATTTTTCACGAATATCCTTTTCTTTAATAAGCTTAGTAAGTAACGCTGTCATTTCAGTAAATAACTCATCACCTAATAATTTTCTGACACGTTCCCAATAAACGAAATCAAGTTTGCTCCAAGAATTATGAACGGCTTTTTTAACGCTCATAGTTTCTGAAATATATTCATCCTTTTCTTTCTTTTTATGGAATTGTTTGTAAGCGTCGATACAAATAAATGAATCTAAAGCTTTTTCGTAGTAATAGTCAACTCTCTCAAATACCACCTTTCTTAAAGATGGTACTGGGCGTTCACCAAATAACACATGCAGCACATTTGATACATGGTTTGCGTTTATAGGCTCGTCATAGAATTCAGACTCGAATCGTGGAGTCCGTCCTCTTATATCAAAAACAAAATCTTTTGTCATTTTGTTTCTGAAAAAGCCAGCGTTTTTAAATTCTAAAACTAAATACTTTTCCATAGTGGTTAATTTTAGTCTTAAACAGTTGCTTCGGCTTCAGCTACTTCTTCTTTATCCTTTTTCTTAGGTTTTTTAGATTCTTTTTTGTCGGCTGTTTTTTTCTTAGCAACTTGGTAATTATCTAAGATAGCTGAACGCATTTTTTTAGATTCTTCTTCGTCAACTACAACGTAAAAATCTTCGATACTGAAATCAAGCTTATCAATATCTTTTTGAGTTTTTACAGAAACCCAACCGTTTTCGTCAGCTCTTGTATCTTCCAATGGATTGTAAACTAATTTGTATTGAAGCTCAGAAGTTACAGCGTATCCACCGTTTCTGTTTATGGTTAACTCCATCATCATGTTAAAAAGATATTTAACCATGTGTAACATGTCTTCATTGCTGAATTTAAATCCGTATTCTGGAATTTCAACAACACTTGTTTTCATTTTATAGTAACCAAGTTCAGATTTGAAACTTTCCATTCTTTGTTTCATGAATTTAGAAAACAAATTAAATTTATCAGGGTTAAATGTTAACCTGTCAAAAATCGGGTCGGTGCTTACAAATTGTAATTGTTCTAAATCGATATTTCCATGTGCGGAATATTTAATATCTCCAACTGTTTCCTTTTTAAAGAATGAATTATCTTTTACATCTTCATCGGTATTTTTTTGACCGCTTCTTGTAAAAGTTTCTAAATTTGAAATTGCATTACAACTTTGTTCTGCATCAGTAATACTAAACGCTTCTTTACGTTTAAACGCTTCTTCTTTTGCAAATAAGAATCCTCTTAACATTGAAGCTGGAGAGCCAATGAAAGAGTATAATAAGATGTCATCATGCACGATGTTCGGACATTGGAACGGAATATCTTTTTTAAAGATACTTTGCTTTAAACAATTTTTAGAAATCTTGATTTTTGTTTTTTGCTTTCCGTTTTCGTCATTGTAAAACGTTTTCTTAGCATAACTTGAATTGTTTCTGAAATCCTTGTTATACTCTTTGCCTTCGTTTAGGATATACTTTTGGTCATTACTATCGTAATTAACAATACCGTATCCTTCTAAGTTCAATCGTAACAAGATGTTTTTTACTTTTTTTTCCATGATTTTTGTTTTTTTTGGTTTGTGATTATTTATTTGATTAATTGATTTTATTTTCTATTTAGTTTTTGGTGGTTTACTAATTTCACTTCCAAAAACAAAAATCTTTTTTCCTGTTGGTGGTTTTATTTCGCAAGTAAATCCGAAATCCATATATCCAACAAATTTGTATTTTTTACCTTTGTAAATAACGG
>DATMPR010000017.1:0-11452 GCA_035567575.1 Bacteroidia bacterium | reverse complement strand
ATTTTAGTTTTAAATTAATTAAGACTTATTTTATCATTTTTAAGAGGCATTATTAATAATAAAAATACTAAGATTAATCGTGGAAAAACATACTTCATGTCCCACATTGGTTCCGATACCGAAAAAGCAAAGCCAACCAATACTAAATCCAAGCCAAGAGCGTATAAAGTATAGTTGGAAATATCCCAAATACTAAAAAAGTCTGCCAAACAATTCAACAATACTTGTGTGTAAGCTCCAACATGGGTATTTAACTTATTCGCTTTATCACTCATAGTTAACACAATATTAATCGTGGCTAACATGTTTTAAGGGAGCAGTATGACTGATGAATGAAAGCGATTGGAAACGATCGCTTTTTTTATTTATCCTGAGCTTGTCATAAGGCTAGAACTCGAACTTATATCCTACTCCTTTTATTGTTTTGATATATTCTTCGCCTAATTTCTCTCGTAGTTTACGTATATGAACATCAATTGTGCGATCACCAACAATAACTTCATCTCCCCAAACCAAGTCTAAAATATTTTCGCGTTTAAAAACTTTTCCGGGTTTGCTTGAGAGAAGGGTGAGTAAATTAAATTCTTTTTTAGGAAGTTCAATGGCCACATTGTTTTTGTAAACCATGTGTTTCTCCATATCAATTTTCAGATCACCTAAATCAATGATAGAAGAAACCGGAACTTCATTGTTTTTATAACGGCGCAATAATGCTTTTACTCTGCTTAAGAAAATGCGTGGCTTAATTGGCTTGGTAATAAAATCATCAGCGCCCATATCAAAACCGGAAACCTGTGTGTACTCTTCGTTGCGTGCAGTTAAAAATGTAATCACTGAATTATTTAAATCAGGAATTTCACGTATTTGCCTGCAGGTTTCTATGCCATCCATCTCAGGCATCATAATATCCAAGACAATTAAATGAGGTAGTTCTTTTTTTGCTGTTACAATAGCTTCAACACCATTGGTAGCTGTGATCACAGTGTAACCTTCTTTTTTTAAATTATATCCAAGAAAGTCTAAAATATCTTGTTCATCATCAACCAATAATATTTTATGATCTATAGGTCCGCTCACAAGTTTATTTGAGATTAAATAAAGAATTAACACCAATAGTGCGGTGTGCTGTAAAACCCTCACCATAACGAACACCAATAGTCCGTCCGAAAATTAAAGCTTTTGCTTTTACAAATTCCAAAAATTCAGGACCTGAAATTGCAGTTGCGGGTTCTTTTGAGTTTGGATCATAGAATTGAGATTCAAAAGCACAAATAGCTTCCATTTTTTTGTCCATAAACTTTGTAATATCAATTACAAGATCAGGATGAATATAATTATCCTGTACATAATGGTAAACAGCTTTTGGCCGCCAGGCTTCCTGATTTTTTTTACCTTGTTTAGTAATTATTTTTGTCAGTCCGCTATAAAAACAAGCATCAGCCACTAACTTAGCAGAACGACCATGATCAGGATGGCGGTCATTAATGGCATTGCATAAAACTATTTCCGGTTTATAGAAGCGGATCTTTTCGATGATCTGTATTTGATGTTTATCATCATTTACAAAACGGCCATCGGCCATATTTAATTGTTCACGAAACGAAACACCTAAAATTTTCGCGGCTTTTTTTGCTTCTTTTGTTCTGATCTCAGGAGTACCGCGTGTTCCTAATTCGCCGTGTGTTAGATCCAAAATACCAACTTTTTTCTTAGCTGCGATATGTTTTAAAATAGTTCCTGCACACGACAATTCAACATCATCAGGGTGAACACCTATTGCTAGTATATCGAGTTTCATTTGCCTTTAGTTTTATCTACGAATATACGAATCTAACCGCCTAGCAAACCCAGATTCGTACATTCGTATAAATTAGTATTCGTAGATTTATTTTTTTCCTTCTATCCAATTAACAATTTTATCGCAGTTTGGCTTTTTAGCAGGACCAACACTATCCACCAAATGGCCTTCTTCATCGATCATGTATTTCTGGAAATTCCATTTCACACCGCTGCTTGCTACGCCATTCTTTTCTTTTTGTGTCAGCCATTTATAAATTTCGCACATATCATCACCTTTCACTGAAACTTTTTCCATCATCTGAAATGTAACACCATAATTTTTTGTGCAGAACGCTTTTATCTCAGTATTTGAGCCTGGTTCTTGTCCGCCAAAATTATTAGCCGGAAAACCAATGATAGTAAAATTTTTGTCTTTATATTTTTCATAAACTTCTTCCAGTTGTTTGTATTGTGGTGTAAAGCCGCATTCGCTTGCCGTATTCACAATTAATACTTTTTTACCCTTTAAAGAGGCCATATCAAAATCTGCACCATCAATTGTTTTTACTTTAAAACCATAAATTGTTGGCTTAGGACCATCCTTTGCTTTTTTAAAATTAAATGATAAACCAAATAGCATAACTAGAGTTAAAAGTGTTATTTTTTTCATGATAAATAATTTGTTAATGGGTCAATTATTATATTTATCCTAAATTAGAAAAAATTGTGCTCGTGATTTCGAAATAGTTATTAATTTTAATTTTTATCAATTTAGGGTTTACACAAAGTTAGTTAAATATGAGCATTTGGCATAATACTCCATCCCTGACCCAAATTAACGCCTTAAATGAGGGAACCTTAGGCGAATACATGAATATTACCTTTACCGAAATGGGCGATAATTTCATCAAGGCATCAATGCCGGTTGATAACCGTACCCGGCAGCCTTTTGGCTTATTACATGGGGGCGCCTCAGTGGCTTTAGCAGAAACTCTTGGCAGCGTGGCCAGCTGGTGCTGCATTAACCGCGAATTATTTATGGGTGTTGGTATTGAAATTAACGCAAATCATATTAAAGCAGTAATGAGCGGTCTTGTTACCGGAATTTGTACGCCAATAAATGTTTCAGGTAAATACCACGTGTGGGATATAAAAATTCACAACGAACAAAATGAATTGTGTTGTGTGAGCAGGTTTACTTGTACTGTGGTTGCTAAGAGTAAGTTTACTTAAGGTTAAGAAACTCTTCTGTTCTTGAATAAATAAGATCCATATCCGAAAAGTTGATACAATATGGCGGCAGTATATAAAACACATTGCCCAATGGACGCAGCAAAATTCCATGTTTCATAAAGAATTCCGTTATTTTTTCTGCTGCATTATTTAAATAATGGGTGTGTTCATCAGTATTTAATTCTATCGCTAAAATAGTTCCGGTTTGACGGATATTTTTTATTGCCTTATGCGCTTTTATTTTATGGAGGAAAGTAGAATGTTTTTTTGAAATGCGATCGATGTTATTCCAGGTTTCTTTTTTCTCCAACAGATCCATACTGGCCAATGCGGCTGAACAAGCTGTTGGATTTCCGGTATAGCTATGTCCATGAAAAAAAGTTTTCGTTTTATCATCACTGATGAAAGCATCATAAATAAATTGCGCGCAGCTGGTCACACCAAGCGGCATGTATCCTCCCGTTAAACCTTTAGATAAACAAATGATATCAGGTTTATTCTGTAAAAAATCACTTGCAAAAAATTTACCGGTTCTTCCGAAACCTGTCATGACCTCATCAGCAATTGTTATTACATTATTTTGATTGCAGATCTTTATTAGTCTGTCTAAATAGTGTGCTTCATACATTAGCATCCCTGCAGCGCCTTGTACCAAAGGTTCAAAAATAAATCCGGCAACCGAATGATTTGTTACAAGACTTATTAATTCAGTTTCCAATCTCTCAATATTTTCTGAATCCGGTAATGGAACATGAACCACATCAAATAATAATTTCTCGAAAGCATTATTAAACACATTGCGCTCTCCAACACTCATCCCGCCAAAAGTATCACCATGGTAAGCATTCTCGAAAGCAATAAATAGCGGCTTGCTCTCTCCCTTATTTTCCCAAAACTGTAAAGTCATTTTTAAAGCGACTTCAACCGCAGTAGAACCATTATCTGAATAAAATATTTTGCTTTGATTGGATGGTAAATGATTTAACAAACGTTCAGCTAATTCAACAGCAGGTTTATGCGTAAAGCCACTGAACATGGTGTGCTCAAATTTGAATAACTGTTCTGAAACTTTTTGCGAAATATAAGGGTGTGAATGTCCGTGTAAATTTACCCACCAGCTGGAAATTGCATCAATGTATCTTCTGCCGGTATCATCAAAATAATAAGAACCTTCAGCTCTTTCAATGCAAATATTTTCGCCGGCTGATTTTAAATGCGTGAAGGGATGCCAAACAAAATCTTTATCTTTTTCAATAATACTCATTACAATAAATGCACATTTACTTTTGAAGCTTGTTCACTTACAAATTTTTTATCGGGTTTGTCCGTTTGCGGGATCTCAGCTAAAACAGGAACGCGTTTATAGTTTGTGATCGCATTTTTAACGCCTTCGTCAAAATCCCCATTCAGTACTAAGCCATGAAGTTTGAAATTATTATTCAGTAAATAATCGATCGCCAACAAAGAATGGTTTATGCATCCCAAATATGAACTAACGACCAATACCACTGCCAATCCATTTTGCTTTGCCATATCAATTACAAAATAATTATCGTTAATAGGAACCAATGGTCCGCCCGCGCCTTCGATGCAAAGTTTATTTAAAGTCTGCGGCATTTTTAATTCATCCATTGTGATCTTTATATTTTCCTTTTTAGCGGCAATATGCGGTGAAGCCGGTTCTTTTAAAAGAAATGTTTCGTCGTGACAAATACTTTTGCTGTTAGAAAGTAATTTTTTTACAATGTCCTTATCTCTTCCTTCCGCGACTCCACACTGAATAGGTTTCCAGTAATCGGCTTGCAAGGCTTCGCATAAAATTGCTGAGACAAGTGTTTTCCCAACGTTTGTACCGATACCGCTTATGAAAAATCTATTCATTAATTAATTTTATTAGTTTATTAATTTCTTCTCTGGTATTAAATGCGTGCAGACAAATTCTTATGCGCTCAGCGCCTTCCTTTACTGTCGGATTTTTGATCCCTTTTACAAATAGATCATTCTCCTCCGATCTTTCCTCTATGCTATTTACATTTTTATTTCCCGGATACAATTTGCAATGTATAGCGCTGTTACTTTTTATGAAATCTTTCGCTAACGAATTAAAGTAAGTAATATTTTCGGTTAACTGCTGTTGATGTTTTGATTCTTCCAAAAGTTCATAAGCTGCCTTTATCATAAATAAACTATGTTGGGGCAAAGCTGTAGTGTAAATAAAAGAACGTGCAAAGTTCACAAGATAGTCTTTAAGTTCATTACTTCCTACAATTGCAGCGCCGTGACAACCCATTGCTTTTCCATAAGTATAAACACGTGCAAAGCATTTATCCTCAATTCTCAATTCATTGCATAAACCACGGCCGTTTTTTCCAAAAACACCAATGGCATGGGCCTCATCAACAATTAAAAATAGTTTTGTATTATCGCAGATCTCAGTTAACTCTTTTAGCTTAGCACAATCGCCATCCATGGAATAAACACTTTCAACTACAATGAAAATATTTTCCACCAGATCTTTATTACGTTCAATTAAACGGAGCAAATGCTCAATATCGTTGTGACGGATCTTATAATGTTTAGCATAACCCATGCGAATCCCATCATGAATGGAAGCATGAATTAATTCATCATATAAAACTAGATCGCGTTTTGTCGCGACTGAAGATAACAAACCCACATTTGCATCATAGCCTGAATTAAAAACAAGAGCTGATTCCGCAGAATGAAATTTAGCAATAGCATTTTCTAATTCTTCTGCAAATTGTGAATTGCCTGAAATTAAGCGGGAGCCGGTAGAGCCGGAGTTTTCTGAATTTAATTTTAATTCCTGAATTTTTTTTTCAATCAATCCGTTCTTTGAGAAACCGAGATAATCATTACTGCTAAAATCGATTTTTGGGTAATTGTATTTTAGCGAACGGAAAAGCCCTTTGCGCTTACGTTCTTCAATTGCCTGAACCAAATGCAAAGGAGCTTTCAACATTTTTATTTTTCTTCCTTTAAAAGAATTTCTTGTCCGTTTTCGGTAGCTCTTACTGCTCCGCCTTCCACAATTTTTAGTTTATCGTACTTTATCGCAATAATAATTTTTCCGTCTATATTCATTACGCCTTCTTTTCCATCTTTTTTAACTACAGCTTTTCCATTTTTAAAATTCCCAATTCGTTCGTATTCCGGTTTCGCAATTAATTTTCCGTTCTTATCGATCAATCCCACCAAACCGTCTTTATGTGCAAAACCAATTCCGTCTTTTCCAAAGCCGCTTAATCTGTCCCACTCCGGTTTAATGACTTCTTTTCCCTCTGTATTGATCGCACCTTCTTTACCATTCTTTTTTACAACAGCAATTCCATAATAGAAATTGCCGATCTTATCATATTGTGAAGAAATCTGAGTTTGCGAATTAACTTTTAATACCGAAACAATAAATAATAGTGTGATTAGTTTTTTCATTTTTCTTGATTTAAATTTATACTAACTCTTCTTTAGGTTTATGCGGATGCACTCCTTCGGAGTCCGCAAATGCTTTTTTCGGAGTTAAACCAAATAATTTAAACATTTCTTTATCCTGATTAAAATCCGGGTTTGGTGTAGTTAATAATTTTTCGCCGGCAAAAATAGAATTTGCTCCCGCTAAAAAACACAAGGCTTGTCCTTCTAAACTCATTTCTTGTCTGCCCGCCGATAAACGTACCGCGGTTTTTGGTAAAATAATTCGCGTAGTTGCGATCATGCGAACCATATCCCAAATAGGAACAGGCGGCTGATTTTCCATTGGTGTTCCTTCAACCGCAACTAAAGCATTAATAGGAACAGATTCCGGTTGCGGACGCAATAAACTCAATGTGTACAACATTCCTACTCTGTCATTAATACTCTCGCCCATTCCAATAATTCCACCCGAACAAACAGTTAATCCCGCTTTACGGACATTTTTTAATGTAGTTAAACGGTCGTCGTAATTACGAGTTGAAATAATATTATTATAATTTTCTTCTGATGTATCTAAATTATGATTGTAAGCATACAAACCTGCTTCTGCTAATTTTTTCGCTTGTTCTTCGGTTACCATTCCTAATGTAGCGCAAACTTCCAAACCTTTACTGTTAATGGTTTTCACCATATCCAATACTTTATCAAAATCTTTGTTATCGCGTACTTCGCGCCAGGCTGCACCTAAGCACATACGGCTGGCGCCACCGTTTTTTGCGTTATCTGCTGCTTCGGTAACTTCAGCTACATCCATTAATTTATGAACCTTAACTTCTGTATGGTAACGGGCCGCCTGCGGACAATAAGCGCAATCTTCAGGACAACCACCCGTTTTAATTGATAAAAGCGAACTCACCTGAACTTCACCAACAGTATGGTTTTGTTTGTGTGTTTCTGCTGCTTTGTAAATCAGCTCCATTAAAGGGGTATTGTACACCTCTAAAATTTCGGCTTTTGTCCATTCTTTTATCATAAAAAACGCTTTAGTCAAAGATAAAGATAAGGCTTTGGCCTTACAAACAAATAATAAACATTATTCGTTAAAAAGTATTGTTTTTATTCTGTATCGATGCTTATTTATATCCGTTATTTGTACTATGAGCCGCTATATTATTGCCTTGTTAATTAGTTTATTCACTTATTCTGTACTTCCGGCGCAACAGGATGAGATGATGCAGGGAAAAAGGAGTCAGCGGAAAATATGGCGCAAATGGAGACGGAAAGGCCACAAAGGCGATGACCCATATAACCCCTATTTACAAAAGAAAAAAGAAAAGAAAATAAGCACACGTTTAGCAAAAGGACAAAAAAAAGAGATCCGCCGTCAGCGACGTGAATACAGAAAAAATTTAAAAAAGGGTAAAAAGAAGATCAGCGATTAAATGATTCAACGCACCATCTCGCTATACAAAACATCTTTTACGGGGCTCTCGCCACAAACCTGGTTACTTTCTTTCATCATGCTTATCAATCGCAGCGGCACAATGGTGCTGCCGTTCATGACACTTTATTTAACCGATAAAGAAATGCACCGCAGTTTAAGTGAAGCAGGTTTGGTAATGGGTTTGTGGGGATTAGGTTCTATTATTGGTGCATTTTTTGGCGGGAAACTCAGTGATAAAATTGGATTTCAGAGAGTACAATTAATTACATTGTTATCAGGCGGTGTCATGTTTATTGTACTCGGACAAATAAAAGTGTATCCATTAATTTGTTTAACAACTTTTATTTTGAGTTTAGTGAATGAAGCTTTTCGTCCGGCAAACCAATCTGCTGTTGCTTATTATAGCTCGGCGCAAAACCGTACGCGTTCATATTCATTAAACCGTATGTCGATCAATTTAGGCTGGGCCATTGGCTCATCTATTGGGGGAGTTTTAGCAACTTATAATTATGAATTATTATTTTGGGTAGATGGTTTAACTAATATTGCTGCGGCAGGAATGTTATTTTTAATAATGAAACCTGTGAAAATTATTAAAAACAGCGAAGAAGAAAATAAAAACGCCTTGCCGGTACAATCGGCGTACAAAGACAGAATTTATTTGTGGTTTATTTTTTTAGTGATGTTGTTTGGAGTTTGTTTTTTTCAGCTTTTCACCACCATTCCTAAATTTTACAGGGATGATATGCATTTAAGCGAACGCTTTATTGGTTTCATCATGGCGCTGAATGGTTTATTAATTATTAGTGTAGAGATGGTTTTGATCTATAAAATTGAAGGCAAACGCAATAATTTAATTTTTGTGACCTGGGGTACTTTTGTTTGCGGATTATCTTTTTTAAGTTTATTGATCCCCGGTCCGGCAAAATTCATTGCCATCTTCGGAATTATTTTAGTTACCATTGGTGAAATTACCTCGATGCCTTTTATGAATTCGTTCTGGACATCCCGCAGCAACGAAAAAAACCGCGGACAATACGCCGCGTTAGTTACAATTGCATTTGGTACGGCGCAAACTATTGGTCCGTATTTATGTTCGCAATTAGTTGAAGCAACCAGTTTTAGCGTAATGTTCATTGTATTGGGAGGGGTCTTATTTTTAACCTCATTTGGGTTTTGGAGGCTGAATAAGGTATTGTGATTAATTTCCTTTAATTAAAACCCGGTTAATTTATCTATCCCCGCACAGTTCATTTACATTTAACGTAATTTCACTTGTCTTAATTAATAAATGTCATATATTAGTACCCCGCTTTCATGAAAAAAAGAACTATACGGAGAAGCCGAAAACCGGAATTAGAGTAGGCAAATAAAAAAATTACAATTATGGCAAAGAAAAAAGTAAAAAAACCTGCAAAGAAAACCGCTAACAAGAAACCAATTAAAAAAGCTGCTAAACCTGTAAAGAAAACAGCGAAAAAAAAGACCGCTAAACCGGCTAAGAAAAAGGCCGCAAAGCCTGCCGCTGTAAAAGCATCTAAAACAAATAGTGTTAATGCGTATTTAACTTTTCCCGGAAACTGCGAGGATGCGTTCAATTTTTATAAGACCGTATTCGGAGGTAATTTTGCATACTTAGGCCGTTTTAAAGATATGCCGCCGGCTGATGGACAACCTCCAATGTCGCCCGAAGATGGAAATAAGATCATGCACGTATCTTTACCAATTAGCCAGGAAACAATTTTAATGGGCAGTGATAGTTCTGAAGCTTATGGTCACGCTACTAATATCGGAAATAATTTTTCGCTCTCTGTTAATGCAAAGAATCAATCGGAAGCTGACCGTTTATATAACGGACTTGCGCAAGGCGGAGTTACAACGATGCCAATGAATAAAACATTCTGGGGTGCTTATTTCGGCATGTTAACCGATAAATATGGCATTCAATGGATGGTAAATTTTGACGAGAACCCAATGAAATAATTTTTTTGGTAAGTTTAATTTAAAAACGCGGATTTGAAACGGTCCGCGTTTTTTTATGGTATAACCTTATTGTTTTGTTATTGAGAAATACGAAGAGGAACATTATCCTATTAGTGCGCCCGATCCTATTGAAGCCATTAAATTCAGAATGGAACAAATGGGCTATAAACAAAAAGACCTGGCAAAAATAATTGGCTACAAAGGCCGTGTAAGCGAAATTTTAAACCGCAAACGGAAATTATTTCTTGAAATAATTCGTAACCTTCACGCTAAACTAAACATTTCTCTTGAGTCTTTAATACAAGCGTATTAGTGGTGGCAACAGACCTGAGTGTTTACCGTTTTGCATAAATATCCGACTGATCGTTTTTCTTATTTGGTTTTACCGGAAAAGTTTTCATGATCCTGTTAATTGCAGGATGCACATCCTCTTTAATTGTGGAAGGATCATAAATATTTCCTTCAGCACTCGCACTCCACAATAATTTTTTTTGTTTGCGGTCGAACATATTAACTGTTATTGTTCCTTTCACATACGTTTGTTTGTAGGAATAAGGATATCCGCAATAATAATTACCGCAACCCCAGCCATAATACGTATAGTAATCATAATATGGATAATAGTAAGGATAATAGGTACGTCCATCAAAGTAGTACGGATAATGACGATAAGCACCGTAATAATAAGGGAAAGGATAATAAGGCGGTGCATAAGTAACTATCCTTTGCTTTTTTTCATTGAGAAGAACGAGTTGGAACAACGCATCAGGATTATCAACATGAATTTTAAATCCTCTTTCAACAAGCTGATGATTAATATAATTTTTTGCATTGTTGCGGATCACATCATTATCGTACGCTGTGTTTCTGAATGAATCTTTACGGGCGGTTATTCCGCTGTCGGGCAGCCATGCAAATGTTTTGTACTTCGTAAAATCTGCAGAGTGATCGTATTCCGAATATATTTCGTTATACACACCGCATTTTATCATGCAAAGAATTAGCAGAATGAACAGAAGGATATAAAGATCTTTTTTCAATTTTAACGGCTTATATTTTGTAAAATTACAATGCCCCTAGTCTGTTTATATTTGATATTCTGTAAGAACAGGATTTAGATAGGTAAAAAGGGTTTTATTGTCTTTCGGGTTTTGAGAAATGGTAAACTATATTTTTTCCGGAAATTCAATTCTAATTCTTAATTTTGGTCATCTAAGATCTACGCCATGAAAGATTTCGTTTATACATTTATTTTATTTTTTTCATTAAGCAATTTATTTGCTCAGCGTCCGGCGGCAGATCAGATAAAAACTTCAAAAGGACCCATAAGTATCCAGCCAATACTTCATGCCTCATTGGTTTTAACCTGGAATAATAAAACCATTTACATTGATCCGTACGGAGGCGCGAAAGCTTATGCGGGTTTAGCTGCACCTGATCTGATTCTTATTACTGATATCCATCCTGATCATCTTAATCCGGAAACTTTAAAAATAATAGAAACATCTAAAGCTACTTTTATTGTGCCGCAGGCTGTAGCCGATCAATTACCGGACAATTTAAAAAGCAAAGCTGTTGTTT
>DATMPR010000016.1:0-8188 GCA_035567575.1 Bacteroidia bacterium | reverse complement strand
TCAATTGGTAATTATTCAATTTAAATTCTGAGTATAATAATTTACCTTTGAAGGGAGTATCTTTAGGGTACTGTGATATTCTTTCAATTGAAGAATTATCAAATACTGAAGTATAAAAATTAACTGCCGCTTCAGCCTGACCAAAACGTAAATCGGTAAATAATAAAGACGGAGTTATTTTTTGTTTATCGCCTTCGTTATATACAACGGATATCTGCCAGGTCATACCAAATTTATCCTGCAGCCAGCCATAGCGTTCACTCCAGTCGTATTTATCAATGGGCATCATTACTTTGCCGCCTTCTAATAATTTCTCCCATAATTTATTTGTTTCCTCAACTGTTTCGCATAAAACAAATAAAGAAATACTAGGATTTATTTTAAACATGGGCCCGCCGTTCAATCCCATAATTTTTGTACCGTTCAATTCCCACATTACCACCATGGGATTATCAGCAGTTATTTTTGAATTTTTAAAAAGCGGTGTATAAAATTCCGCAGCGGCTTTGGCATTGCCATCAAACCATAAACAAGGGTAGATCGTATTTTTCATGATACTAATTTATGAAAAAATGTTTTAATTTCAATGAGCATTCGGCATCCCTTATCACTTCGTGACGGTCCCTTCAAAGGGAGAATGTTCCTTGCTGTTCAGAAAATTCTCCCTTTGAAGGGAGACGTCCGCCGAAGGCGCTGACGGGGGCTGTCTTTTTTTTGCAAACAAAATTAAAATTGCTACGAATTATGGCAAGAACATAGCTTTTATCAATATAAATTTGCGTTATATGAAAAATAAATTAATCCCCTATAATCCCCGTTTAAAAGAATATGCGAGAAAATTGCGCAAAGCAGGAAATCTATCTGAGGTAATATTATGGAAAGAAATAAAAAGAAAGGCCTTAGGTGTCGAGTTTCATAGACAGGTACCAATTGATGATTACATTGTGGATTTTTATTGTCACGAGTTAATGTTAGCAATTGAAGTTGACGGAAGTATTCACGAATTAAAAGATATAAAACTGAATGATATTAAAAGACAAAATGAATTGGAAAAACTTGGTGTTAAATTTATCCGATTCAAAGATTTTGATGTGAAAAATAATTTAGAATTTGTGCTGAGGGCTCTGAAAAAGAAGGTTGAAGATTTGAAGAGCATTCTGACATCCCCCGCCACTTCGTGACGTCCCCTTCAAAGGGGAAATGTTGGATTCGTTTTAGAGAAAAACATTACCCCTTCGAAGGGTTGTTCCACCTAAAGGTGGAACGGGGATGTCATCAACCCTACTTCCCAGTCTGTACGCCACCACCGCCATCGGTGTTTAATCTTTGTTGGATCTGCATTTTTCCGAAGCGGTAACTGATTCTTAAACGGAATCGTCGCGTATCCATGCGGTCGTACCAATAAGCGCTTTGATCAGAGTACTTGGTTGTGTATGAAAAATAATCTTTATATAACACATCCTGAAAAGCAAGTGTGATATTTAGTTTCTGATTAAAAAAAGATTTATCGATACTTATATGAATAGCACTGCGGGGATGATACGTTTGCGGACCATGTTGGAATGCTGAACCGCGTCCTGCCCAAATTGCAATTTTAAAATCTTTCGGTAAATAAAATTCCTGATTCAGATTAAAATAATAACTCACGGTGTGTGAAGTTACATCTTCACCTTTTAGACTACCAAAGAAAGCCTGATACATTGCTACACCATAAGTTTGGAAACTATACCACTTTATTCTTTTTTGTGCCGATACACTTAAGTAACCATTATCCATTTTAGGTAAATTAGAAATGGTATCAATATTTACTCTTGAGTTATTCGGCGTGTATGAATAATAGAATGTGAAATCTTTAGTTTTATCATAACCCAGACTTACTGTTACGATTTGATTGTAATTATAATCCAGATTAAAATGATGCGCGAATTGCGGTCTTATTTCCGGATTCCCTACCCCATAATTTAATTGATCATTAAATTGCCGTACAGGATTGAGCATACCTGAATACGGACGGCGGATCCGGTAACTATACGCTGCGGTAATTGTATTTTTTTTATTCAAATTAAAATCTAAACTCCCGCTCGGAAATAAATTAATGTAATTACGTTTGAAATGATAATTCGAACTCATATAATTAACATCGTAATCAGTTTGCTCGGCACGTAAACCAATACTGAAACCAATTTTGTCCCAACTCCTTGCTAATGTAGTATACGCAGCTAAAATGTTTTGTTTAAATCTGTATCTATTATAAAATGTAGTATCGCCGATAAAAAAACCTGTTGATTGGTTATTTAAATTCCATTTGGTATTATTCTTGTCATCCTCGTAATTTTCTTTTACTCCTGCTTCGAGCGAAAGTTTGTTCTTAAATGTTTTGTTCAGATCAAGTTTTCCGGTATATACATCAAAAGTCCGGATACCCGAACTGGTATAATCACCGGCGGGTGCTACTTTAATATCATTATTATCGTAAAAATTATTATCCATTGTTTTATCTAATTTCTCTGAATAATTATTGTAACCTAAACTTAATTTTATTTGTCCGCCTGTTGAATCCAGTTTTTGCAGCAAACTCAAATTATAATTTGGCGAAGAAGTATTATACTTTTCATTCGTCAGCGAAAGCGATTTGCTGTAATTAAAAAAAGAACTATTTCCAATACCCGT
Organism: Bacteroidia bacterium; assembly: GCA_035567575.1. GTDB lineage: Bacteria > Bacteroidota > Bacteroidia > B-17B0 > Aurantibacillaceae > JAHEYG01. The sequence goes on along the minus strand of DATMPR010000016.1, from coordinate 5,518 downwards.
TTGGTAATTGGTAGTATAATGATCATCATTCTTATTGCCATTCACATAAAATCCTATCAGCATTTTTTTCGTGATGTCGTATTCAATACCACCGCTTCCTGAAAATACACTTTGAAAACTTTCATGCGTTCCGTAGGAGTTGATAATTTCTGTATTTCCATTGGTAGTAATTGTACGTTCGAGTTTCTGGTTATCAATACCGTCCCAATGACCATAACTCAAATTACTGAATATGCTCAGTTTGTTAGCTTTATAATTGAATGAAAAACTCGGGCCCCAACGCAATCTTTGTCCCTGACTAACACCAAAGGCAACATTACCGCTATAGCCTTTTACTTTTGCGCGTTTGGTGACGATGTTTATTAAGCCGCCTGTACCTGCAGCATCGTAACGTGCAGGAGGATTTTTTATTAATTCTATTTTAGAAACAGCATCGGCGCTCATTCCCATTAGCATATCTATGACCTGAGGTGCGGGCATTTGCTGCAAGCGTTCATCGATCATAAAACGCACATCGCTTAAACCGTTAACGGTGATATTATTTTGCGCGTCTATCATTACACCGGGAACACGTTTCAATAATTCAAAAACGGTATTACCTTTTGCGAGGATATCGTTCTCAACATTCATTACTATTACTCCTTTTTTAAATTCAATGGCGGGTTTGTAAACAGCAATTGAAACTTCTTTTAGATTTACGCCTTCTGTTTTTAAAATTTGTGCGGGTAATGTTATTTGAGAAAGAGAATCAACAGTAAATGTACCGCTTGTTGCTGCTTTAAAATTCACTGCAGTGAATTTTATAAAATAACCTCCGGGTTTAACCTTTTCGAAAATAAAAAAACCAGTACTATCACTGATGTTACCTTTTACCTGACTGCTATCCTTCGCGTTCATCAACGCCATAGGGCAATACTGAACCACATTTTGCGTAGAATCAGTTACTGTACCTTTAATTAAATTTTGAGAGAAGGAGAGAGTACTAATAAAAATGAGTACAATGAGAGTCAGGGATCTTATCATCGGATTATATAATGCTGCAAAATAGGAATAGATACAGTTTCAGGGAAAATTAATTCAGTTAATTACGGTTATTATATGTTAATACACTGGGAACAGTTCAAAGTTCACGGTTTCTTTATAAATACACCAAAAAAGAAGAAAGGTTGCATCTAAACCTCATTTCACAGAATCCTTTACTGGAATAATTTGCGGCATGTTAGCTGTTGGCGTGATCTGTCGCGGCTGACAAGCAGCATTTGGCGGTGACATCGGTTTTATCATTGTATTAACTACATTAATAGTTTCACCTACTGCTACTTTTTGATTCCCTTCGCCGTAATGTCCGGGAGCGGAAACAGTTTCCTCAACGTAAGGACGATTTTTTTCAGGCGTATCATTGCCGGCAGTATAACTTTTATAAACCAAGGCTGATGATGCTAATACAGCTGCTGCAACAAACCCTTTCGAAATTATTGTTTTGCTTATCACAACTCCTGCAATGGTGACTTTCGTTGCAAGCGCGCCTGCTTTTACAACTCCGAAATTCATTCCTGCAATTATTTGCGAAGAAGTTAATTCGGGACGGTTCTCGATTATTTTATAATTATGCATGGTATGTTTGATATTTAGTGTAATTCGATTTTAGAATAAATTTCCCGTAATTTATCAAGTACTCTGTATGTTTTTACTTTGGCATTGTTTTCTGTTATGTCTAGTATCTCTCCTATTTCAGCGAATGGACGTTCCTCAAAAAAACGCAGTTCGATCAACAATAATTCCTCAGGATTCAAAAAAAGTAACGACTCCTTTAAAACAGAAATCAATTCTTCATTTTCTTCATTCGATTCGCTTGCTATGTTTTTTAATCCTCTATCGCTTAAATTTATTATTCTTGCTTTTTCAGAAAGCCGGTAAAACATATTCACTTCATTCACCGCGATCCTATACAACCAACTTGAGAACGGAAAACCCATGTCTTTATATTTAGAAATATTACTGAGTGCTTTTATAAAAACAGTCGATGTAACATCCCGTGCATCATCAACGCTTTCCATTCGCTTGTAAACGAATCTTAAAATTTGGTCATAGTATTTTATATACAGCCGCTCAAACGCCTGAGGATCTTTTTTTGATTCTTCAATTAATTGTTGTTCTTGTTTTATGTCCATAATTAGTACCCGGTGCTAATTCTCTCCTTTTTTAAGGGGAGGCGCCAATATTCTGCTTTAGCAGGATTGGCAGAGGGGGTCAATTTATTTTTTACAATTAAAATCTGTCCATACTTTATCAAGGCCTTCCCAAACTTTATGTGTTACAGGCTTGGGAGATAATTCAAAAAAGACAACTGTTTTATTTTTACCGCAATTTCTCCAATGTATTTTGCAATTCAATAGTAATTTCTCCTGCATCATGTAATCTAACATTTCTATAGTTCCTATAAATGTTTTTATATCATCTTTTGCAGTTACATCGTATTGGAACTTTGCAATCACAGGAATTAATTTTTCCCTGGGAACAGATTTGGTAGCTGCGGCAAGACCTTCATAATAAACTTTCATTTTACTCTCTAACATAACCGGCTCAAATATTATTCTTCCATCCAAATACCATAAAAAATCGTAGCTCCAATATTCAGAGCTATCCATTCTTGCCCAACCCGGCATGAAACGAATCTCTTCAATACCTTTGTAATCAATTTGCGGCGCAAACTTAATTGGGAAAAGGATCTTTTCTGTTCCCCAATTTTTTGGAGTGGGTAGCGCATAAAGAGTTTCTTTCTGTCCGTAAACGGAGAATGCAAATAAACTAAATATCAATATTAAATTTTTCATTTTGTAACCGGTATGATCAATTCAATTTTAATTTGTCCGTTTGGTGCTGCGCCTTTCCTTGTAATTTCAAAATCTTTTGCACCAATTGTAAACTTACCCATAAAAGTATCATTCCTGAAAACAAAAGGTAATTGAATTTCTTTCGTTATTCCTTTCATGTTTAATTTACCGGTTGCTTCATAGCCTGTATCCATTTTTTTTATCACTGTAGATTCAAAACTCATTATTGGAAATAATTGTGCGTTTAAAACACTTTCTTCTTTAGCATGAGCATTCATTTCGTTATTGCCTGTCTCAATCGTTGATGCTTCAATCGAAGCAAATAGTTTTGAACTCTCCGGCTTATTTTCATCGAACATTATGGCGGCTTGCAAGCCCTTGAAAAAAATAGGATATTCTGTCTGATCGTTCCTTTGAACTTTTATGATATAGCCCTCCTTGACTTTCCAATTCGACATCACATTCGGAAACGCGGGTGCAGATTCTCTTTTTATTGGAGCTGTTTCTTCCTTTTTACTTTCCGCAGCGGGAACATTCGTGCAGGACGCAAACATGGATGATACTGCAGCACAAATTAAAATAATTTTGATTTTTATTGACATAATATGGTTGTTTGCCTTATGCAATGCAGGATATTATGGAAAGATACAAAAAAGAAGAAATTTACTTTAAAATGGTTAAAGGTTAAGTTTTAAGGTTTTGGGAGGCGCACTTTGAGTTGATTTTAAGGTGTCACAATTTGTGACACCTTAATGTACTTTGACTTTATTGGATGTTTTATAACCAATTTTTGGCCTTTCTTCTTCGCTCTGTATAAACTGCTTTACATATTTAAATAGCAGCTCTACTTTTTCATCCTGATTCGTGACCTTTTTTTCAATTTGCTCTATTTTTAAAAGCAGTTCTTTATGTGAAGTAAGAATTTCTCTCATCTTCACAAAGATCTCAATGATCTTAATGCTCATTTGTATTGCTCTTTCGTTCTTTATAACATTGGCAAGCATTAAAACACCATGTTCTGTAAAGGCATAAGGTAATGAACCACCTAACGACTGAATTGAAGGTATCGCAATTTGCGACACCATAACTTCAACCTCATTTTCAGTTAATTGAAACATAAAATGCTTTGGAAAACGCTCAATATTTCTTTTTACCTGTTGCCTTAATCTTCTGGCCGGCACACCATATAATTCTGCCAGATCTTTATCTAACATTACTTTGTTTCCTCTGATAAAATAGATTTTATTTACAATTACTTCATTTGGAATGGTACTTAATTTACTCATGTTTTAAATAATAAAACACAAAATTAAATGCAGTTGATAAACATTCTTGCCATAATTTGTAGCAATTTTAGATTTTTTTTAAAAGAATAAGGTTTGCAAATTGTGATATTTTAAAATATCTATGTTTATTTAAAAACAAGGTGTAGCAAAATGCTACACCTTGTTTTTCTATCTCCTACTCCCCTCCAAAAAACCAAGCGGCGTCTCACCCGCATTCTTTTTAAAGAAGCGCACGAAATACGATTTATCGACGTATCCTAATTCGTAGGCAATTTGTGTGACCTGCAATTGCGTGTGAATGAGTAAGCGTTTTGCTTCTAAAATTATGCGTTCTGCTATGAGTTGGGTGCTGGTTTTATTGAAACAGAAACGCGTGATACGATTCAAATGTTTTTCGGAGATGTTTAAGCGGGAGGCGTAATCGGTGGCGGACTTTAATTCTTTGAAATGTTTTTCTATTAAGGTTTCGAATTCAATAGCTTTTGAAAGATAGGTTTGGTTCTTTGAAATCTTACCGGCTTTGTAGTTCCGCGAGATCGTAATGTAAGTGAGATTGACCAGAGCTTGCAGTTTCTGCATTTTCAGTGCTTCATCATTTTTGTATTCTTCGGTGATGCTGTTCATTAAATTTTTTATTTCACTTAATGTTTTACCGGAGAGTTTTAAATGCGGTACACTTTGAAAGGATTTATAAAAAGGATAATCCTGCAATTTTAAATTAGTTTCTTCAAAAAATGTTTTGGAATGAAAGAACACATAGCCATTAATGTCTTTCGATAATTTCCAGTAATGCATTTGTCCGGGACGCATAATAAATAATAACCCTGGCGTGACTTTATAATTGGTGAAATCAATTTCGTGCGTGCCTCTACCTTGTGTGACTAACATCACTAAATAAAAATCGTGCTTGTGTGGTAAGTTGGTAAAGGCGTGCGTGGCGACATGCGGCTTTAAACGATTGGCATAGAACTCTACTGAATCCTTTTCTCCAAAAGCTTTAATATCATAAACAGGGAGTTTTGTGGCCATAGCGGCAAGTTACGAAAAATGTCCGAATTGTACCACAGGGAGCGTAGTTAATGCACCTGCTTTACCGCTCTTATACCCTACCTTTATATTATGAAAACGATGAAATTCCATAAAAAAAGCCTCTTGCTTAATATCCTACAGGAAAAATGTCCGAATTGTGGTAAGAGCCATGTGTTTGAAAGTAATACCAAGTGGTATAACGTGCCGGTGATGAAAGAAGCTTGTGATGTTTGTGCTTATAAGTACGACCGCGAACCGGGTTATTTTATTGGCGCCATGTACCTCAGTTACGGACTCGCTGTTTTAGAAGGCCTCATCACTTTTCTCATCTGTCATTTTGGTTTCCCACAAATGGATACCATTTGGAAA
>DATMPR010000015.1:0-3901 GCA_035567575.1 Bacteroidia bacterium | reverse complement strand
AACAGCACACTATTAAGCAAAAAGTATCCGTTTCAGGCGTTGGATTGCATACAGGTAAAAAAGTTACGTTAACCTTTAACCCTGCTCCCGAAAATCATTGGCTAAAGTTTCAGCGGATTGATGTCGAAGGTCATCCAATAATTGAAGCTGATGCAGATCTGGTGGTAGACACATCGCGCGGTACTACATTAGAAAAAAACGGTGTAAAAGTTGCAACCACTGAACACGTTTTAGCTGCTTTAGTAGGATTACAAATTGATAATTGTTTAATACAAGTTGACGGTCCTGAAATGCCGATCATGGATGGCAGTTCCTGGAAATTTATTGAAGCGCTTGAAGCCGCAGAAATTGTTGAACAGGAAGCTTTCCGCAATTATTTTGAATTAACTGAAAACCTTACTTACGAAGACCCAATAAAAAAAGTTGAAATGCTTGCTGTGCCTCAGGATACATACCGCGTAACTGTGATGGTTGATTATAACAGCGAACTTTTAGGTACACAACACGCAGGCATGTACGACATTATTCAGTTTAAAGAAGAGATCTCGAAATGCAGAACTTTTGTTTTTTTACATGAGCTCGAAGCCTTATTAGCGCATAATTTAATTAAAGGCGGCGATCTGGATAACGCAATCGTTTTAGTGGATAAAGAATTACCAAAGGAAAAAATAGATCATCTTAAAAAAGTTTTTAATAAAGAACATGTTGAAGTAAAAGGCCGCGGTGTTTTAAATAATACCAAACTTCATTTTTATAACGAACCGGCACGACATAAATTATTAGATATAATAGGCGATTTAGCTTTGGTTGGAAAGCCATTGAAAATACATGTACTTGCTGCGAGACCCGGACATGCAGGAAACGTTGCTTTTGCGAAGAAGATTAAGGAGATGATGAAGAAACAAAAGAACGAGCGCATGGTTCCGAAAATTGATCTGACTGCAAAACCGGTTTGCGATGTTACCGAGATCCAGAAAATTTTACCGCATCGTCCGCCATTGTTAATGGTAGATAAAATTATGGAACTCACCCCGGAATATATTATTGGTGTGAAAAATGTTACCATGACAGAATATTGGTGTACGGGACATTTTCCTGACGAACCAATTATGCCTGGTGTTTTAATTATTGAAGCATTAGCTCAAACCGGCGGTGTGTTGTGCTTAAAAACTGTTCCCGATCCCGAAAATTACCAAACTTATTTTTTAAAAATAGAAAGCGCTAAGTTTAAAGCAAAAGTTGTTCCCGGTGATACTTTAGTATTCCGCATGGATATGGTAGAACCTATCCGCCGTGGTATGTGCCACATGAAAGGAATGGCTTTTGTAGGAAACAAAGTTGTTTGCGAAGCTGATATGACCGCGCAAATTGTAAAAGTTAGAGGCATTGATAAAAAAGTGGCGACCGAAGCATAAATATGATTTCAAATCTGGCATACGTACACCCAAAAGCTAAATTAGGAAAAAACGTTACAGTAGAACCTTTCGCGGTTATTTACGAGAATATTGAGCTTGGTGATAATTGCTGGGTAGGTCCGGGCGCCGTTATATATCCTGATACTTTTATTGGTGAAGGCTGCAAAATATTTAATGGAGCTTCTGTAGGTGCAATTAATCAGGATCTAAAATATAAAGGAGAACCGACTACAACAGTTATTGGTAAAAATACAACCATCCGCGAATTTGTTACAGTTAATAAGGGAACAGCTGACCGTATGACAACAAAAGTTGGCGACAATTGTTTATTGATGGCTTATGTTCATATAGCGCATGATTGTTTAGTTGGGAACAATTGTATTTTAGCAAATAATGTTGGTTTAGCAGGACATATTACTGTACAAGATAATGTTATAATGGAAGGTTTTGTGGCAGCACAGCAATTCCTTACCATTGGCGCGCATACTTTTATTGCGGGAGGCAGCTTAGTAAGAAAAGATGTTCCGCCTTATATCCGCTGTGCACGTGAGCCGCTGCAATTCATTGGCGTGAATACAATTGGTTTAACCAGAAGAGGTTTTCCGAAGGAAACAATTACGCAAATAGAAGATATTTACCGGACCATTTTTGTACGCGGACATACTTTACCAAAAGCTTTGGATATTGTAGAAGCAGAAATTGCGGACAGCGATGTAAAAAGAGAGATCCTTGATTTCATCAGAAATTGTAAAGACGGGATTGTTAAAGGCATTTAATGAGCTCCCAAAACAACTTACATATCCAACTCGAAGGCATTGGAAAAAAATACGGCACAGAGTGGATCTTCAAAAATCTTAATTTAAATTTAGATCCCGGCGATAAATTAGCGCTGCTTGGCGGAAACGGTTCGGGTAAATCAACATTGCTGCAAGTTATTTCGGGTTATGTTTTGCCTAATGGAGGCAAAATAATTTTTAAAAACGGAGAACAGATTGAAGAAAATGAAAATTACAAAAACCAGTTAAGCATTGCCACACCTTATTTAGACGTTGTTGAGGATTATAGTTTAGAAGAGCTCATAAACCATTGCGCAGTTTACAAACCCTTTTTAAATAATTTAACTCCAAAAGAAATCATTGAGATCACTGAATTGCAACACGCGCAAAACAAACATCTCAAAAATTATTCGAGCGGCATGAAACAGCGTGTTAAACTGGCACTGGCGATTTTGGCTGATTGTCCTCTGCTGTTATTGGATGAACCCGCTTCCAATTTGGACAGTAACGCTATTGAATGGTATATTAAATTGGTTGGCTGGTACGGTGCGCATAAAACCATAGTAGTTTGCTCTAATTCAGTTAAAGAAGAATATGAGTTTTGCAACAAGGCGCTGAATGTAATGGAATATAAGTAATTTTAACAGCTAAAAGGAAGTATTTTTTCTATCTTTACACCATGCAAAAAACAAGTAGCAATTTGGATACCAGCGATTTTTTTATCATCGTCTTTATAGCTATCGTTTTTATTACAGGAGCTGTTGTTCTTTTTAAGTTTATAAGAAATAAAAAGTAGCCCTTCGGCAAGCTCAGGATGACTCTGACCTCCGAAAAAAACATATAAAATGACTAATAACTTATACATACTTTTTTTAAATCTTGGCGGCGGTGAAGTTGTTCTTGTGTTGTTTGTGATACTTTTATTATTTGGAGGCAAAGGCATTCCAAATATTGCTAAAACATTAGGAAAAGGTATCCGTGAATTTAAGGATGCAACAGATGGCTTGCAAAAAGATATTAAAGAAAGCACAGGCGGCATCACCAAACAAATTCAGGAACACATTCAGGAAGTAAAAAAAGAGATTGACAAGGAGTAATATTAATTCCCATGCGCATCATTTTATTATTTTTACTCATTTCTCCTTTTCTCACTGCCCAAACTTCCGATAAAATAAAAATAAAGAAAGAAGATGCTCTTTATTTTTTTCAGGTTGGACAAAAATCTGATACCATCTCCTCTGACAAAAATGATCTGTTTTATTTGAAAATTACCGGTCCGCTTCGCTGCAATGCAAGAATTGAAGTTGTAAACGGACGATTAACTAAAACGAAAAACGACAGTATTTTCATTCTCAAAAAAGTTCCTAATCTGCAATACGAACATTATTTTCAGGATTCTACTTTTATTGCAAATAAAACTAAAGGCAAGGACATGAATGAAAACTGCTTCAAATTTGTAACCCACATTAATGGCGCAAACGAAGGAAATGGCAATGCAATAAATATTCAGATCTATAATATTAACACAAGGGAAACGCTGCTTAACAACAAATTCTATTACAAATAAATTTTTTTATCTTATCCAATAAAATGATTTTATCCGCCATAGTAGTTACTGATCTAAATAATGCCATTGGCAAAGACAATAAATTACTCTGTCATTTACCTGCCGATCTTAAATTTTTTAAATCCACTACGATGGGATGTCCG
>DATMPR010000014.1:0-10241 GCA_035567575.1 Bacteroidia bacterium | reverse complement strand
GTTGTTATGTGATCGGTTGGTTCATGCCTTATTATTTTGCAGGAAGATTAGAAAGCGGGAACGTTTGCGAATATTTCAGAATGAAACAATGGTTCAATGAATTGGGAATTACCAAGCACGATAAAATATTGTACGACATGGGCATAAAAGAAAAAGAACATGAAGTTTATTTTTTAGAACAGATAAAATACTGCAAGCTCCTCCCCTTCTTCGAAAAATTATTTAATTGGGGCGGACGAAAAAGTTTTAATAATATTGATCTTGATAAAAAATATCCTATTGAGAAATCGGATGTGTATTGTAAGAAAGAATAAAAATGATTAAACTTGATAATACCTATAGGATTGAAAAAAACAATGTTATCCAGCAAAAACGACAGCATAACATTTAAAAAACCACTACTATAAGGGAGTAGTGGTAAGTGGCTGGACAAATCCCGGTAGAAAAAACAATGGACTTAGACAATAAAATATGGCAGACTTTGGACGGCGGCTATAAAATTCCGTACGACGTTTCTCATCCGTTAAAAAAGTTGCGGTCGACAAGTGACGAAAAAATTATCGCGGACATTTTCGCAGACCTGTGGGACAATTTGCATCATCAAGGTGACGTCGGACTTTCATCTTATTTAGCTCTTCCGCACCTCGCGACAATTTGTATCGACAAAAAATCATTCGACTGGAACTTTATTGGGCTTTGTGTTGTAATTGAACATTTCCGAAAATCAAATCACAATCCAAGACTTCCCGACGAATACAAAAACGACTATTTCGACGCATTAAAAAGACTTGAACAATATCTTCTCACAAATTTCAAAAACATTAAAGACCCGACAACTTTACGTTTAACACTCGCTCTTTTGGCAACGGTAAACGGACAAGTTGAACTCGGCAAAGCAATAGAAAACTTAGACGAGGACATGGTCAAAGACTTTTTAGAGCAGTTTTAAAAAATGACCGAAGAAACAAAGGATATAATTGGTAAAGTTTTTTGGTACGCAATTCCGTTTACCCCGCTTATTACAGTTCCGTTCATGTGGTTAAATAAAAGCATAGGCAAATGGCCAAAAATAATTATCGGACTTATTCTCGCTCTTATTCTTTCTGTTCTTTTTTATTTTATAAGTATAGGCATTTGCTTTCGGCATGGTATGGGGCCGACATAATTTCTGTGGACACTTAAGCGAAACGTAGCTGCGTGCCGCCACCATACCACTAACAGCACCTACTTGCAATTTTTGCGGGTTAACGCCAAATGTGTAACTTGACATGGCAAAAAACGGCGCAAGGCCGCAAACCGTTACCGATAAGGCGTGGACAACCGTTTCATAAGACCCATTTTCAATTCTGACAAGTTTTTCGTATCTTTAAAGAGTGCACAAACGGACTAAAAAATACCTAAATTTTGTAATCGACAAACTGACAAATTCGATTGAAAACACTCTTTCAGGAGAGGTTTTTGACACTGAAATTGCTCAGGTTACTGACAAGGACATTAAAGCAATTAAGGGTAAGGACTGGCAATTCAGTTGGAGATCCGAATTCAAAGACAACTCCAAACAAATATTTAAATTAACGACAACCAATAACCCGACAATCATTCAGGGCCTATTAAGTATCGAGGACAAGGAAGATCATATTTTCATGCACCTCGTTGAAAGCGCAAAATTTAATCTTGGCAAACATAAATTATATCTTGGCGTTCCAGGTAATTTAGTTGCTTACGCTTGCAAAGTCTCATTTGACAGAGGTTATGAAGGTTTTGTTGCGTTCGACAGCAAAACGGTTTTAATAGAGCATTATCAAAAATCACTCGGTGCGACACATTTAGGTGGACGTCGAATGTACATTGACACAAAAGCAGCAGGTAGACTCATTTCACAATATTTTAAAACATAAATTATGGGCTTAATTAAAGAACCAAAAAAAGTTGATTTAATAATTAAATCTGAATCTTGGACAGACAAAGAGTTAAAGGAATTCAGAAAAATTATGAAAGCTCAAAAGGCAAAACGAAAAAAACTTCCTCTTCGCGGACCGAAACGCAAGACAAAGCAACACTCATAAACGCCCAACCGGTAACACGGTGCCATGGCGCAATTTGGTGAACGAGGGAATATAAACATGAGCAATAAATAAACTTGGATGCGTATAGCCATGGAATTCTCCGAAAACCAAACCGCGCAAGCCCCGAAACCGTTAGCACGGATTTCCTGATTAACGCGCGTGCTCCACAAGTTTTTCTTTCAATGTTAAAAAATTTATCGAAGCATCGGTTTTATCTACAAACACAGTACCGGTTTAATCGTATGTGCTTAATCCTTGATTTTTTGGTTCTTTTATATCAAGACAAAAGAACAGAAGAAATATAAGGTTGCATAGCAACCGACATTTGAAACAAAAATGATTTCTATAAAAAAATGATTTGAATAAAAATAGAACTATTTATTTATCAGAAAATAAAAATACTTTGAGGCATATTCGCTGATGACTTTTAGAATATAAGTGCCATTTTGCAATTGCGTAACGTTAACAGGAAGTGAAATTATATCCACATCTAAAAAGTTCTGCTGGAAATGTTTTTGCGGTGATGAATCCCAGATCTGCACACTTGCATTTTGTTTTTTATAAAATTCTACCTGAACGGTGAATTGTCCTCCATTTGGGTTAGGAAATAAATTCAAAGTTTTGATACCATTATTATTGGTAAGTGTTGCATAAGCAGAATCCCACTGCATTATTTTAATTGTTTTTGTTGAGCTTGTTATACAAATTCCATAAAATGCTTCCAAAGTAACCGGGAAACTTCCTGTATCTGCAAAAACAACAACAGGGTTAAACATATCGCCGCCAATAATGTGCGCACCCGGTAAGATCCATTTTACTGAATCAGCTTTAGGCGTCGTTAGATCAATTAATACAACAGTATCGCCTTTAAAATTTTGCGTAGAAGCAATAAAAACGGGAGTATTTAAATTACTGTTCTGATTAATTGTCGCCGTTGTATTTAAAATACAACCAATGGAATCTTTTATGCTGACTGAATAAGTTGCAAATGGTAAATTGCTATAAGCTATTTGTGATGTAAACGGACTTCCATTAACAGAATATTTATAAGGAGCGATCCCGCCTTTTACATATATTGTCAAACTTCCATTATTCCCACTACAACCTTTTGCAGTAACAATTGAATCCTGAATATCACGCGGAATATTTACAACAACGGTATCTTTTCCGGTACATCCCAACGGGCCATTTGCGGTAACAATATACGAAGCAGTAACTGTTGTGTTAACTGAAATAGTTTGTCCAACCCCACCCGGGTTCCAGTTATAAGTAACTCCACTAACGGTTCCAACCACCGCTACACTTAAATTCGCTGTTGAGTTTTTACAGACTGTTGTATCTTTACCCGCATCTACAACCAAAGTATTGCTATAACCAACAGTCACCGAATCTTTTTTACTGCAGCCATTATCACTTCGTGTAACCGTAAAATAATATTTGCCTTGCACACTTGCCACAGCAGGATTTGAAGAAGAAAAACTTGAAGGGCCTGTCCACACACCCGAACTTACCGTTGTTGGCGAAAATGCTGCGTTTAATGTTTCTGTTGAACTGCTGCAATTTATATTAGCATTTGGAGTTAAAACAATAATGTTGGGCTGCGTAATATTTTGCTTTACATAAACAATAAGTGATGAATCAACACAACTGTTATCTAACCTTGTTACAATTGCCATTTGATTGTTTTGCCCGAACACAGTTACCGGATTTGAAGTCAGAGTATTCGTAGCTTTGTCTTTCCAAACGATTGTGCAATTAGTTGGGGAAAATGCTACGCTTAAAGTTACACTGGTGGTTAAACATGTAATGCTGTCGACCGGTGTTAATACATTAATGTAAGAATGACTGGTTAAAGTAACGGTCGGCGGCACTCCAGAACTTGTTATAACTAACGAAGAACTATCCTTACAGCCATTATAAGTATTGAATACAGTTAAAAAATGTTTTCCAATTAAACTGGTTGAATAAGGGTTTGCAGAATATGTTGTTGCTGCCTGATAATGCCAGAATAAACTTGTTGGTGTAGTTGTACTCGTGCCGTTCAATACAATAACACTATTTGTTCCGCAGCCAATTTGATACGGTCCGGTTGGTAATGTTACGTTTGGTTTCAAAGTATCTAAGCTAACCAAAACTGAAACTGTGCGCGTACAACCTGTTGCTAATGTTGTAACAATTAAAGTATAAACACCGGGTAAATATTTTCCTGTGGAATCATTTTGTTGAACACTGGTGTAAATCGAAGGTCCGCTCCATGAATAACCAACACCGGGTGTAGTTGAATTGCCCAGAATTGGAACTTTAGGTTTAAAACAATTTAAAGTATCATCAATTAAACTTGCCGTTGCGTTTGGCCGCGGCCAGATTGTAATATTTAATGAAACTGTATCACTTACCGAACCACAACTTGAATTGGTAAATACTTTTAGTTTACCGGATGTTGCACCGCTCGCGAAATTTACAGAAGCAATATTATTACTAAACGAAATGCTGGCTCCTGTACCTGTGTATGACCATACATACGACGAGGCATACGTAAATGGCGAAATACTAAATGTAACATTATTGGTTTGTTCGCAGAAAGAAGCTGTTGCAGCTGCTGTCAAACTATTTGTTTTTATAGGCGGTAAACAAAAAGCATCAATGGCGAACGGGCCATAAACTTTATTAGAAACGAATAAGCGGTTGCGGTAATTCTCTAACATATAATCGTCACCGCTTAATAACGCAACTGAAAACGGAAAACTCCAATTCATAATTGAATTAGTATTTAGATTCACTGCTTTTAAAATAAAATTTCCGCTTGGATTTACAAGACTGCTGTTTATAGTTGTATATTTTCCAAGAGCAAATAAATAATTATCGTAGACTTCAATTTTTTCTACATTGTCATTAAATGAAGGGGTGCCATTTTGCAAATTTCCTGATAGATCAAAAACTGCATAATGATTTCTTGTTTGGGATTTTGCACTCGTGAAATTTCCGGCGATGTGGATCTTACCATTGTAAAATTCCAGATCCTTAATAGAATCATTAACCTGAAAGTTTAAGGGAGAGATTTGTCCGTTACTTAAATTAATACTTGTAATATTATCTTCTACGGGATTTGAAGACGCATCGTAAGCAGTAAATGCACCCGCCAGATATAATTTATTCCCAAAAAGTTTTGCTACAGCAACATCACCATAAATAGCCCCTTTTAAAAAAGTGGAGCAATCAATTGTATTAAAAGTTAGTAATGCGCCGGTATTTCTGTTCCGTATTTCTAAGATCTGACAATATCCGCCATCATCTGTAATTGTAAAAACAGAATCGTTACGCATAACAGAAGCAACAACAGTTTGTGATGTAGCAGGTGAATATGTCCAGGCAGTTGTAAACGGAGGCACGTTAAACCTTCTTAAATATTTACTATCATTTACATTAAGTCCGTTATTGCCATATTGCATTTCCTTTGTGATAACTTGCTGCCCAAAAGGATTATATCCTGTAAAAGCCGCAGTAATGTTGGTGCTTAAATTAACGTACGATAAACCGCTATAAACATTTCCGGGACCAACGCCGCAAATGCAAGACGACTGCAAATAAAGTCTGTTATTGATGCTGTCATCAGCAACAGCGTTACAATGCGTATTTGCCGGAAACGGACCTGAAGCTGTAAATGTAATCGGTGCAATAATTTGCGATTGCAGTTTCATTCCAAGCAAAAACAAAACAAAAAGGAAAATTTTCTTTGGATGATATTTTTTTAGTCCTTGCATGAAAAGCAAAAAATAATTTGGGACTGTAAAGCTATTAAATTACAGGCAAAAAAATAGTTTGTGAATGAGAAATTGAAAGAAAAGGTAGAATTACCTTTTTATTTTTCGGGTAGAATTACCTTTTTAAAATAAAGAGATTGAATCAATATTGTTCTTTCTTATTCGGAAAATCTTTACTTTTTACATCTTTAATGTATTGCGAAAAAGCTTTGCTCATGCTGTCGTAAAGATTTAAATAACGGCGTAAAAAACGCGGTGAAAATTCTTGGGTCATGCCTAACATATCGTGTGTCACTAAAACTTGTCCATCACAACCGCCGCCCGCGCCAATACCAATAACAGGAATGCTTAATTCTTTTGCAACTTTAGCAGCTAATAATGCAGGTATTTTTTCTAAAACAATTGCAAAGCAGCCTGTATCCTGCAACAAATGCGCATCTGCAATTAAACGTTTTGCTTCATCAGCTTCTTTAGCCCGCACAGTATAAGTTCCGAATTTATAAATGCTTTGCGGAGTTAATCCTAAATGTCCCATAACCGGAATACCCGCGCTTAATACACGTTCAACAGAATCTTTAATTTCTTTACCGCCTTCCATTTTCACGGCATGTGCACCGCTTTCCTTCATTATTTTTATAGAAGTATTCAATGCTTCTTTTGAATTTCCCTGATAGGAACCGAACGGAAGATCCACAACAACCAAAGCTCTGTCAACACCTCTTATAACCGAACTGGCGTGATAGATCATTTGATCTAAAGTGATCGGCAAGGTTGTTTCATGTCCTGCCATAACGTTACTGGCGCTGTCTCCAACTAAAATCACATCAATGCCTGAATGGTCGATAATTTTAGCCATTGTATAATCGTAAGCGGTAAGCATGGCAATTTTCTCGCCCTTGCGTTTCATTTCCTGCAACACATGCGTGGTAACTTTTTTTACCTCTTTTTGTTTTGAGTTATTTTTTTTTACAGGCATACGATTAAAATTATTTCTGAATTTTTTTTCGGGGTCCGGAGTCATCCTGAGCTTGCCTAAGGATGTTGTCGAAAAAAAACCCTTTCCTTATAAAGGAAAGGGTTTGATTTAAATTTGTTAAAATATTAATATTGAGAGAAACCTTGTTTATCGGTTACTTTATGTTCAATTAATAAACCAACGCAAGCAGCATCTTGTGCTTTGTGTTTATCTTGTTCAGTTGCGCCTGTTGGTACAACTACTTCAATAATTAACTGACGCGTTGATACACTTTGGAATTCGAACATCTGTGTATCTTCTGCAGCGGTGTTATCAAATAACAATTCGTTGGTGCGCGCATCAAAGATCTTGTAGTTTACTTTATCTCCTAAAACAGTTTCACAACATACAGTAATACGGTAATCCATACCCTTGTATATAACGCAGCGTAATTTAGAAACCATTCCCTGATTAAATAAACCGCTTTTGCTTTGCGCGTTATACATCCATTTTTCTCCCTTTTGGGTTTCAAGAATGCAATACTTTTTATGAAACTGACCGCAAACGCTTGCCTGCGAGAAAGCAGCTGAGCTTAAAAAAGTGACTAAAACTATAGTTAAAATATTTTTCATGTACATAGTATTATTTAGTTAAAGTATAAGAGTCGCGGATTGATTTGATTTTGCCAACAATTGACTTATACAAAGCTTCGCTAACTACTAATTGTTTACCGCCGCTCAACATTTTTTTACTTTTCTCATCTTTTGCATTAGCAGTAACATCTTTTTGCTCAATTTTATTGAACTCGGCTAATAAACCTTCAAAGTCAGCTTTAACACCTGAAACGTTTGCATCAGCTTCATGCTTTTTCAAAAACTCAATTAAGTTTTCTAAAGTATATTTTTGATCGGCAAGTCGCTCAATGATCGGACTGTTAGCTTCGTATTTTGCAAGGTTAGTTGCAATAAATAAACTCTCGATCCAGCCGCCCGCAACTACTAATGCTAAAGTAGTTCCTTGTTGTCCGTTCTCTAAGGTTTCGAATGATGAGAAATAAACATCATCAGTAATTACAGCTAATGAATCTGAATTACCAACGTTACCTTCCAAACGCTTCATGGTTTCAGGCTTAATAGCAGAAGAAACTCCGATCTGGTCGCCCAATTGTTTAACTGTTTTGAAATATTTTAATGCTTCAGCGCCAATTTCAAAAATACTGCAATAGCTTAGATCGCAGCTGTAGATCCCAAAATTCAATGCTTTACCTTTAGCATCAGTGTAATTCTTTTGATTATCGGGAGGATTAAGGAAAGTTGTGTTTTTGTTATTCTTTCCGCCTACCATTTTAATGAAAGTAAGCATCTCGCCCGGCGATGGAACCTGGAAAAAAGTTTCAGAAACAGGATTGTTTTCAACTGTTACTGTTTTTGTAGAGTCAACACCATTATCGATGTCTTCTCCCTTATTATCACCACCACATGATGATAATACTAAACCGGTTGCAATCGGTAAAATTAAGAATTTAAAGTTTTTCATCAGCTTGTATTCGTTTTTAATGATTAGATAAACCGGCCAAAAAATTAAGGGGATGGCTCATTTTATCAAATCCAAATTTACTAAAATTTAATTACCTTTTATTAATTTATTAACTAAATCTGCCGCTTCGTGCAATTGTATGGCAGAATATACCTTTAAACCCGACTCATCAATGATTTTTTTGGCTGCTTCGGCATTTGTACCCTGTAAACGCACTATAATTGGTACATTAATGGTTCCCATGTTTTTATACGCATCAACAATACCTTGTGCCACTCTATCGCAGCGAACTATACCTCCAAAAATATTGACTAAAATAGCTTTCACGTTTTTATCTCGTAAAATAATACGGAAGGCTTTTTCAACCCTTTCTGCATTAGCAGTACCTCCGACATCCAAAAAATTAGCAGGCTCACCACCTGATAATTTAATAATATCCATAGTGGCCATTGCTAAACCTGCTCCGTTTACCATGCAGCCAACATTACCATCTAATTTTACATAATTAAGTTCAGCTTCGCGTGCTTCAACTTCAGTTGGATCTTCTTCTGTAACATCGCGTAAAGCTTCAAAATCGGGATGACGGAACAAACCGTTATCATCGAAACTAACTTTAGCATCTACAGCAATAATTTTATCGTCGCTTGTTTTTAAAACCGGATTAATTTCAAATAAAGAAGCGTCGATCCCTACATAAGCTTTATATAAAGAGGCGACAAATTTCACCATTTCTTTAAAAGCATTTCCGCTTAATCCCAGGTTAAAAGCAATTTTACGCGCCTGAAAACCTTGTAATCCAACACGCGGATCAATTTCTTCTTTCCAAATTTTATCCGGGGTTTTTTCAGCAACTTCTTCAATGTTCATTCCTCCCTCAGTACTATAAATAATAGTGATACGACCTTTTGCACGGTCTAATAACACGCTCATGTAAAACTCTTTTGTCGGGTTTGCACCGGGATAATAAACATCCTGTGCGATCAATACTTTATTTACTTTTTTACCTTCTTTTTTTGTTTGAGGGGTAATTAATTGCATCCCTATAATATTAGAAGAAATTGTTTTTACCTCATCAAGGTTTTTAGCAAGCTTTACACCGCCGCCCTTGCCCCGGCCACCTGCGTGAATTTGTGCTTTTACAACAACCCAATCGCTATTATATTTAGTTTTAAGTTCTTTGGCAGCATTAACCGCTTGCTCGGGCGTATCAGCAATAATGCCTTCCTGAATTGCAACGCCAAAAGTTTTTAAAATGGCTTTACCCTGGTATTCGTGTATGTTCATAGGTAATTTTTAAATTAAATTGTGGTAAAAATAGGATTTTTCTTCATAAACACAGCATTTTTATTCTGTTTTTGAGGTAAAAAATCAATACTTATTCACAGATCTTAGTCGGACAGGGAATAAAAAGAGCTGCTCACTTTTAGTTTACTTTTTTCGAGTGCTTTTTTATTGGCAGTAAAACGTATTCTGGTTCCGTCTACATATAAACTTACATGACTTCCAATGTTCTCCAGTAAAGTATTTTCTGTGACAAATAATATAGGTTTCGAACCCATTAATTTTTTAATTTTATTGAACTGTGATTGTCCGGCCTCAGTAAAAAATAAAACTTTATAATTATTCCCCTGCGCATAAGTCTCCACAGTAATAGGCATTTTATTTATGCTTTTTGAGTAAACCTGGGCAGTTAAAGCTTGTTTTAAGGGTGATTCGCCAACAATTCCAATATTAAAAGTTTCCGTACTTGCATCCGGCGGCCAAAAAATATACGAAAGAAAATTATAAATGAAAATCGCTTTTTTATCATACTCTTCTTTTCCTGATAATAAATTGCGTTTTGGTCTTATTTTAAATCCTCTTTCTGAGCCTTTATTATTATTTACCAAACCATTATTCTTATCACGTTCGGACCGGTAAAGA
>DATMPR010000013.1:0-7930 GCA_035567575.1 Bacteroidia bacterium | reverse complement strand
GATAATTGGAGAAAATGAATATTCTCTTACTTTCAATAAATTAAAAGATTCAATGAATATTTGGGTTTTAAATAAACTAAGAAGATTTGAAGCTGAAGCTATTTATAAATTTCAAATGGATAGTCTACTATGTTTTAATAGCAATAAGGACAGATTTATTTCATGTAGGCACCTATACGTAAATATCCCTGATGCAACTTCTGATGATTTGCAATTTATATATGGTGAAAAAATAAATGGGGGATGGTATTTTTTTAAAGGGGAGTCAATTGCTGTACCTCGTGAAGTGGTTGAAAATCATAATATATATGAACCTCTATCTTACCAGCAATTACATGAGGTAGCTCTTAAAGAAGTTTACAGCGGATATTTAAACTCAAAAGGAGAGATAAATGAAGAATGGTTTACACTTCATTTTGAAAACGTTGGTTGGTGCAGTAAATGTAAAACATCGGAAGATTTTAGAAAGTCAAGGATAGAAGGTATAGGAATTAATTGGTTAAATAGAGACACCACCAAACCAATTCTGCAATTGCCTTAATATAAAATTCATTTGAGATATAAGTCAAAATGACCATCCCTTATAATTTGATAATAAAACGGGGTCTAGGTTGAAAAGAAAAATAATATTATATTTGATTAAATATTAATTATTAAAAGCGAATTATTGTGACGGCTTTTGACCATTTTTTTATACTTTACACAGGGTTGGTAATTGGGATAATTTGCTTCGTCTTTCCCTTGATCATTTCCTTGTTTAACTTTTTTGAGAAAAAGCGCCAAGAGGAGGAAGAGAAAATCAATAATGAGAGTGAAAATGAACTGAACGAATCCATTAAGAAAATTAATTCACCAGATACAAAGAAAGATGAACGAAGGAAAGAAATCCAAAAGTCAAGTAAAAATATAAGAAGAGAAAAGTGGGAAAAAATGTTCAACCAGTTTTATTATAGTCCTCAATTTCGAATATGGATAATTCTTATTCCACTTCTTATAACTCTAGTAATGTGTACAGTTGATATTTTTACTGAGCACAAGCATCATTTGACTTATTGGAGTTTCATGCCATTTATTTTTGCTATGTTTTTTTTAATTGACACATCAGTGAGAGCAGTTAAACTTATAAAAGATTCAATGTAAATGAATAACCTCAACGAAAATCAAATTAATAATTTTTTGTCACGGGCTTCGTTTAGTGGCCTAAAAATGTTGTATATCTCATATTGTGCATACAAAACAAAAAAAGCTTTTAAAATAATGGATTTGAAAAAGACCTTATCTTCTTTTAACGATAATTATAGTTATGGCTGGCATATTGCTTCTATTTGTATGGGGCTCGTTGATCATGAATCAAATGAGGATATTATTAACATTACTGAGTTTGATGATTATCTTGCAAAGATAATAGAGTCAACCATTAAAAAAGGGGCGAAAGATTATGATTCCGGAAAAGATGTCGCTTGGGTAGCGAAATTTTCACGAGTTAAAGATATCGTAGAAATTGAAAATTATTTTGGATATAGTCCAACTATTTAACCCATTATTACGGATTTGCAGTATGATATTATAATACTACCACTCACCAAAAGATCCCGCCCCGCCGAAGCTACCGCTGCCAATTAGAATTAGAAAGAAGGAATCTGTTATTTATCCTTACACTGTTTCAAATAATGCGTGTAATTACCAAGAAATCCATTGCGCTGGTCTCTGTAAGCCGAATAATCTTCATAATGTCTTAACTCGGGTTTAAGATTATTGAAATAAAAATAAACAGTAGTGTTATTTCCGGGGAAGATCACAAAAGTTCCAAGCGTACTTCCTTTTTCCAAACTTGCGCGGCCTAAACCGTAAATTTTGTAACCGTTAAAGCTTAGTACAACAAGATCTTTTGATTCCATGTTAGTGCTGTGCGAATTCAGATATTTCAAGTTCTCAATAATATTGGTTGTGTCAGCGCCGTATGATTTTGCATCCGATAGTTCTACTTTTATATTTACAAATTCTACTCCTTTGTTGTTGTTGTATTTTATCCTATAGCCGTCAATGCGACTCACTTTAACTTCTCCGGTTTCAGTAGTAAGATCTCTGAATTTTTCTGTGTTGGCAGGAAGTCTTTCGGGTTCCATTGTAGTTAGCCCCGGTGTTTTTGTAAAAGCGATATAACATTTATTAATTTCATCTTTAATGGAAAAATTCAAAAATAAAAATAATCCAATAAGTGCAAGTACTGTATTAATTTTTGTTTTCATGTTGTTTATGTTTTAATTAAAAGTATAAAAATAATTTAATCATTTCGTTTCTAAAAGCAACTTTGCAATTTGGTTGGCGAGTTTTGTTGTGTTCTCGTATTCGTTATTTGATAAAATTGCAATTGTGATCTGTTTATCTATAAAATGCAAAATAAATGTTGCATAACCGGGCCAACTTCCGCCATGATAAACAAGTCTTTCGTTTTTGTCATCGTTAACAACATACTGACCAAAACCATAATTGCTTTCTTTCCCGTCTTTTAATTTATGAGCTGAAAATGCTTTATCTATCGTGTTTTTCGAAACCAATTTATTTTCCCTAAGTGCTTTATCCCAAATGAGAAGATCAGAAATACTAGTATTAACTGTTCCGTCGCCGGTTATGGCATCCATGTAAATAACATAATTGTAATCCGCTAAACTATCCGGCAAAATGTATTTTTTTAATTTATCGGAATAAATATAACCGTAAGCGTAATTATTTATTTTTTCGTTTTTACTTCGGCGTGTATTATAAACCCGCGTATTTTCCATTCCCAAAGGTTGAAAAATAGTTTTGGTCAGAAATTCTGCATAAGTCATTCCTGACGCTTTTTCAATAATGATTGATAATAAAGCATAGCCGGTATTGCTATATTCCATTTTTTCATTCGGAGAAAAATATATTTTAGGTTTATATTTTTTAAAAAGATCAACGATGTCGTAATTGGTTGCAAACTTTTTCTTATCCCAATGTTTTTCCATCATCTCCATATAATCTGGCAGTCCTGAAGTATGCGTTAGTAAATTTTCGATGGTAATGTTTTGATAGGGGAGACCGGGAATATACTTTTGAATAATATCTGAATAATTTAATTTGCCTTGTTCTGCAAGAATCATGATGGCCATTCCTGTAAATTGTTTACTGCACGAGGCTAGTTCAAATGCCGAATTGTTGTTAAGCAATTCTTTTGTTTCGAAATTTGCAAAACCAAAACTCTTTTTGTAGATCTCATTTCCATTATCAATAACCAACACCGAACCGTTAAAACCGCTCTCACTTTTTGGCTTTACAACGCTGTCAATTTTAGGACCCAGGCGCTGCGCGGAAATTGCGTTAATGGTTTTTGGATAATGAAAATCGGGATTGTAAAAACTCAGACCAATAATTTTATTATGTTTATTGAAATGAAAATTTAAAAAGTCTTTTTCAGTTACATCTTTTTCATAATTAAGCTCAATGACTAGTTTTTTATCCATTGGAAATCTGCTCCTGCTTATTGTTGCTTTGCCGTATTTAGTAAAACGTGGTTCAAATACTGAGCGAAGACTTTTTTTAATAGGAAGCAGTCGGCCAACAAAGAAAAAGTTTTTCTTCATCTTCGAATAATTTTGCGCATTATAAGCTTCAACAAAATGTTTAGCGACTTTTGTTTGCTTGTCTTGAACGGAATTTTGCGAGACTAAAAAATCTGAAAGTAAAATACAAATAAGAAATAAGATAATATGAAACGGACTTTTCATCATTAACGAAACGGGGTTATTTTACAATCGCAACCCCATCTTTGTACTCAACCGAATCCAATACTTTTCCTATAGGTGAGAATTTTTTCCAGAAACCTTGTTTTTTATTGTCTTTGTAAAAACCCTCTTCATCTGCTATGCGTTCCGGACCGTTTTGTTTATTTAAAACAACCCACTTAAATATTACCCAGTGACCTTGTTTATTGTTTTCGCAGTCGATTAAATTAAAGGTGTCTTTTCCGGTTTTAAAAGAAAGTTCATAAGAGCCTCCGCGACAAACCCTGGCGGCAGGTTCTTTGTTTTCACTGCAAGATTGGATCAAAAATAAAACAACGGGTAAAATAAAAAGAATTTTAATTTTCATAATATAAATTTTAACTCACTGCATTCATTCTTGCGAAAGCATTTTTCAGATCATCGGGACCGGCTTTTGTCATCGCTTCGCTCATGCCGAATGTAAGTTCGGTTTTACCTTCTTTTAATTGGGCAAATATGCTTTCAATTAACGCGCTTACGGGCGGCGCTTGGTCGTGTAAACCTTTACCGCCTAGGTCAGTGTTAATGGCGGGTGGAATTAATTCGATCACTTCAATATTTTTTTCTTTTAATAATTGACGCAGCGATAAAGTAAACGAATGTAAAAATGATTTTGTCGCGGAATATACCGAAACCTTTGTCAATGGAACAAATGATAAACCTGATGTTACGTTGATAATAGTTGTTAATGACTTTAAATGTACAAACAGCGATGCTAAATGAATTGGCGCTTCAATGTTAATGCTGATCTCCTCTTTCGCATTCTCAAAAAATTTAGCGTCTGTCACCGAAACCCATTTTTGAATGCCTGCATTATTTATCAATACATTCAGGTCTTTATGATTTTCAGAAACCCATTTAAATAAATTTTCTCTTCCAGTTGCTGAAGAGAGATCGCAAACTTTAATAATTACAGAGGGAAATTTAGTTTGTACTTCTTTTAAAACCGATTCGCGCCGGCCGCAAATAATTACTGTGTTATTTTCTTTTAAAAAGCGTTCGGTCAATCCCAAACCAATTCCTGTTGCGCCGCCGGTGATTAAAATTTTGTTATTATTTAATTTCATTGGATCACCATTTAGGTTCTATAAAATAAAGTTCGGTGTTATCCGGATCTTTAAAATGTAAGAATTGTCCGCCTTCTTCGTTTCTCTCGGTGATGTTAACAGAGAGTTTTTGCAATTGCGCCTTTGCTTCGTCAAGCTTATCAGTAGTAAAACCAATAGAAACATTTCCTGAACCGTTTTGCGGAATGGATTCATTTTTTGGATGTAATCCGATCGTAATGCCCGGACCGGCTAGCTGCGCATAATGATTTCCCCAACGGTTCTTTTGAGTTAAACCAAGCGATTGATAAAAGGCAACAGACTTATCCATATCCTTTACCATAATTGTGATGTTAGCTTCTTTTATCATGCTTATTGTTTTTATAAATAGTGTTCATTGCGGATGAATTTTATTTCTTAGTACCGAGCGTAAACTCAAAATCGACTTTGCTGGGAACAGATTGTCCGCCGCACTTGCCCGGGGTGTAAATTGGCAATAAACTAACAATACGTTTTGCTTCGGCTTCCATTTCTTTATCACCTACCGGGGTAATAAGTTTTGCAAAGGTACAGTTGCCGTTGGTTTCTACTATCCAGGCAAATTTTACGCGCAGTTTATCGTAATAATCTTTTTTAGGAGTTTTAAAATTAGCGGTAATAAATTCAGTCTCTGTAAATTTATCATCCAGCACTTCCGGATAAACATCCAGATTTACATAAACTTCTTTATTAATTTCATCATCGTATTCTGTTTTGCATTTAGTAGTTTGGCCAAATGAAAAACTAACCATAAGAAATAGGAGGAGAGTAAGTGATTTTTTCATGACTGATTTATTTAATTAAATATACAAAAAATCCCCAATGTTTAGCAAAGGGGATTTTAACAGAAAATGAATTTATTACTCTATAATGATCTTTCTAATAGTGACCGCTTCACCAACTTTTACATTCATAAAATAAAGTCCTTTCGGTAAAGTACTAATGTTTACGTTGCTTCGGATCAAGTTAGTGTTACCCAAGTTTTCAGTAATAACAACTTGTCCTAACATATTAGTTAAGCTTGCGCTTACAGGAAGATTAGAGTTGTTTGTTAAGGCTACATTAATAGTTTCACGGGCCGGATTTGGGAATACAGAAAATTCATTGTTCAATTGATTTGTAGTTATACCTGCGACAACTGCTGTATTAACCCTGGCATCAAATGATTTTGTTACAACCGTGCCTGTAGTTGAAGTTTGATATCTTACTCTTAAAACCGGGAATTTATTGGAGCTATGGTAATAATAATATTCTTTTTGTACTCCGGCTTGAGAATATGTTCCTTGCGATAGAATAAAATTTACTGAAACTACTACCTGTAAACAATTTGTCAAAGTTAACCCCCCCGGCATAACTACAGTGCCTGTGCCCGAAGCATTAACATTTACTGTTCCGGTCATGTTTGTAGTAACTGTGCTTGCTGTTGTCGATCCGCCAAATGGGTCAGTTACGTTATATCCGAAATTTATTGGCCAACTTGAAAAAATGGCAGTATTGCTAAAATTAACAATGGTGCTTGGAAACTGTAGTCCTTGAACTTCATAAGTGGATAAAGTACTTTTATAATGCTGATAATTACCTCCGCCTTGGTCTTCAGAAATTGTAGCGGCCGGAAAATATGCAGCACTTGGTGTAGAAGCCACCGTTGTATAAGTACTGGACTCAGTTAAAGTGGTGGACACTAAAGAAATAAAGTTCCAGTTTTGTCCTGCACCCGTTGTTTTAGGTACAACTATAGTTGAGTCGTAATATTGCCTATTGGTCACATCACCTATAACCGGCTCATTCGCAGCTTTTGTAAGCGATAACTGGGCATTACTTATTTGTAAAATGCCTGCAATAAATAAAAAGGAAAAGTAGATTTTTTTCATGGTGTATGGGTTTAAGAGTTTATGTAAATATACAAAGAAAAAGGAGATAACAATCCTAAGACCCTGACACCTTAATAAGACCTCCCCCTCACTGGGGAAAAGCTGTTTTTTGTGTCAGGAAATTAAACCTTTTTTCATGGCGTACATTACCAGGCCGGCAGTATTGCGGGCGCCAACTTTTTTGAGAATTTCCATGCGATGGTTATCGATGGTTTTTGTGCTTAATAATAATTCTTTGCCTATTTCGGGGCTAGTTAGTTCTTTACATATTAGTTGAACTATTTTTATTTCGCGCTCGTTAAGTTCGGTATTTTCGAATATAGGAGTGATTTTTTTTGAACTCATAAGACCGCGCACCAAAGCCTGAGATACTTTTTCATTAAAAAAATGACCGGTTTGATGCACCGAGTAAATAGAATCTATTACGTTCTTTATTTCTTCATTTTTTGGTAAAAAGCCATGCGCTCCTTTTTCAATTAAATGCACGATCATTTCTTCTTCATCGTGCATAGTTAGAATAATGATCTTAACTTCAGGAAATCTCTTTTTTAATTTAACCGTTGTAGCAATGCCATCCATTACCGGCATTTGCAGATCAAGCAAAATCACATCGGGCGTGATCTCATCCTCAAGTTTTTCAAAAAAATCTTCTCCGTTTTCTGCTTCAAAACAAATATTAAAATCTTTGATCTGCCTTAATAAAGCAACTATCCCTTTTCTGAAAAGCTGCTGATCATCAACAACAGCAATATTTATTTTGTTGGCCATTAATTTATCAAATATAGTTTAAAAAAAAGGTACTTCTACTTTTAAATGAAAAAGGTAGAATTACCTTTTTATCAACATGAAATTAAGAATTTTCAGGATTATCACCGGATATTGTTGATCTTTTCTGATACAATGAAGGGATCTTTTTATTTTTTCAGATCTTTCAATTTTTTCTCGATGTACTTTTCAGTAGGCATCTGCGCTTCCTGAATTTTTTTTGCGTAATTAATGCTGTCTTTAATATCCTTATGGGCTTCTTCCACTTTTTGTTTCTCAATTTTCAATTCGATAGTTCTTTCTTCAACTTTATTTTCGAGAATTGTTTTTTCTAAACGCAATTGACGTTCACGGCGCTTGATAAAACCATAAATTAATAGTCCGGCACTTACTATGCACAGCAAATAAAACCAGGTGGTAC
>DATMPR010000012.1:0-2662 GCA_035567575.1 Bacteroidia bacterium | reverse complement strand
AAGTCCCTCCTTCTTTAATCGTACCTTGTATTCTCCAACTTAATCCCGAAAGTTTTTTATCTAACGCCCCTTCAAGAAAACCTGAACCAGTACCCGATTGCCCATTACTGGCCCCGACAATATTTACTTCCCCATTAAGGCATTTGCTATGAGGCATGTCTTTTGGTTCTACTAAAACAACTCCCGCAACCGCATCCATTCCATACCGAATGCTTGCCGCGCCCTTTATTACACTTAATTTGGTAGCAATGAAAGGATCTATTTCGGGTGCATGTTCTGCTCCCCATGTTTGTCCTTCCAAGCGAACGCCGTTGTTCATTATTAAGATTCGATTTCCATAAAGACCGTGAATCATCGGTTTTGATATGGAAGGCCCGGTTTGAATGGTTGTTACGCCTGTGATGGATTTTAAAGATTCTCCTAATGTCGAACCCCTTGTTTTTTCTATTTCAACCCCGCTAATTTCACTTTTTTGCAGAGTTTCAACTTCTTGTTTTTTTACCTGATGCGCTTCAACCTCCACTTCTTTCAAATTGTTTTCTGCTATTAAATTGAATGTAGTTTTTGTGTTGCCCGAAATTGTAATTATAGTATCAAGTGTTTTGTGACCAACGTATGCAACTTTTACATGGTATTTGCCATTGCATAAATGGTCAATATAAAAATGACTTTTTTCGTTGGCGGAAAAACTTTTTTTAAGATCTTCAAAATAAATAGTAGCAAAATCTAACTCTTCATTTTGTTTTGTACAAACAACTTTCCCGGATAATGAAAATCTGCACGAATCATTTTGGGCGAAAGTATTTATCTGCAACATTATCAATAGTAATATGTAAAAGTATTTAGTCATGTACGGAATATGTACTGCTTTATATGTTTGAGTAAATTAAAATTGGTAAAACCCAATGAGGGTTAAAGAAAGAAAACGAAAAATAAATTACGCGATGGGAGGGGCACGGGATGCGCCGGAATCTCCAACAAAGGAACTGTAATGTGGTGCAGGTGTAATTAAAACCGCTTCGTGTTTAGGTTTAAGCGGAATAAAATTGTTGATGAATTTAAAAATGGTAAAATAAACAGGTGAATCATATTTATCAAAATCGCAATCAGGATTTGCTTCAGTTTGTACTGAAGTTTCTCCGTTTGTTTTTATGGTTTGGTGATTGTGATTTAAAAGCTGATGAATATAAGCTTTAGGTGTAACTATCCATAGTGCGCACACGAACAAAATTGTGAATACACCTATACGGCCAATTTTACCTTTTAAAATCATGATTCAAATATACAAAATTAACCCAAATACAATTCTTTGTAAAATTTGAAAAAATACCAAATTATACGGTAATTTTGAGACATGAAATGAAGCAGAAATTGCCTCTCTGGTACTAAATTGTTAATTTCGCTTCATTCCATTCGACCTTTAAAAATAAAAATTATATACTGATGAAATTCATCATTAATATCCTGGTTTCAGCTCTTGCGGTGCTAATTAGCGCATGGCTATTGCCCGGCGTACATATCACCGATTATGGAAGTGCTCTTTTAGTAGCTGTGGTTTTAGCCTTTTTGAATGCTGTTGTTAAGCCAATTTTAACAATTTTAACAATTCCAATTACCTTTTTTACGCTTGGTTTTTTCCTTTTGGTGATAAATGCTTTAATGATAATACTTGCCTCAAAAATTATCCCCGAATTTCACGTAAACGGTTTTTGGTGGGCATTAATATTCAGTCTTATTTTATCCCTGGTAACCGGTATCCTCAATATGTTTGTTGGGAATACAGATAAGGAAGAATAATTTCAGTAGGCAGTCAAAAAGTAGGCAGCAGGCGGTCTTTTACTAATACAGAATTATTTTATACTGCCTTCTGCCAACTCTTTTACTTTTTCTCCGGTTCAAAATCTATGCTTGTAGAATTAACGCAATAACGCATTCCGGTTTTGGTTGGACCATCATCAAAAATATGACCAAGATGGCTACCACAACGTGCGCAAACAATTTCGGTGCGTACCATTCCTAATGACACATCTTTTATTTTTTTAATGCGGTCGCCGTTTCCTATTTCGCTGTCGAAACTTGGCCATCCGCAGTGAGATTCAAATTTTTGGTCGTCTTTAAATAATTCGTAACCGCAGGCAGCGCATTTATAAATTCCTTTTTCAAAAGTCATAGTATATTTTCCTGTAAAAGGCCGGTCGGTTCCTTTTTCGCGTAACACGTAATATTGTTCCTCGGTAAGTGTTTTTTTCCACTCTGCATCCGTTTTATTATAATTGGTATCCATAACTTTTGGTGTTGATTTAGCCGGTGAATTAGTTGTTGTTTGACTTGTGCAGCTTAACATAATAAGCGATGCAAAAGTAATTAATGTTAGTTTCATAATTGTTGGTTTTTAATAATGAGACGATATCAAAACAGCCTCCTTACATATTTTAAAGATAGCTGTTTAATATTAACAATTTTTAATAAAGCCATTTCTCGATAACATTATTTACATTTGCTAACTGAATGAAATTTTACGTCTTCATAATCGGCGTTCTTCTGGCGCTCACTTCCTGTGTTTCAAAAAAGAAATACATGCAAATGCAGGACGAAAAAACATCAGAAAAATCGGTTCTTGAAGACGTGCTGAATAAACTGGCAGTTGAAAACGATAGCCTTA
>DATMPR010000011.1:0-4552 GCA_035567575.1 Bacteroidia bacterium | reverse complement strand
CATCGATACAGAACCAACAATAGGTGCGCTCTCACCCAATTGTTTTGTGGTTATATCTGTTTTGTGATTTTCAAGTAAAGCACTTAATCCTCTTCCTAATGCCGGTTTTTTTATACTGCTCATTTTATCTTTATCTTAATTCTACATTCTAAAATCGTAAATCGCACTTCTAAAGGTCTTCGCTTAATTCTTCTTCTGAAACATCTGCGCCTAAGCCAATGGTACGGTCTTCATCGCTGATCTTTGTTAAACCGTTGCGTTGTAAAATTTCGCGGGCCAGGTTTAAATAATTTACTGAACCTTTTCCAATGGCATCGTGCATGATAATTGTTTTTCCAAAACTTGGCGCCTCTGCTAATTTTGTGTTGCGCTGAATAAGTGTATTGAAAACCATATTCTGGAAATGTGTTTTTACTTCTTCAACAACTTGATTTGCTAAACGCAAACGTCCATCATACATCGTTAACAAAACACCTTCAATATCCAGATCAGTATTTAAATGTGTCTGAATAATTTTTATCGTTTGCAATAATTTTCCCATTCCTTCCAAAGCAAAATACTCGCATTGAACAGGAATAATAACGCTGTCGGATGCACAAAGTGAGTTGATAACAGTTAATCCGAGTGACGGACAACAATCTACAATAATGAAATCGTATTTATCTTTAATTTTTTCTAAAGCCTTTTTCATCATGTACTCACGATTGCTAAGGTTTACCAATTCCAATTCAACACCAACAAGATCGGCATTGGTTGGTAACAAAAATAAATTCGGAGTATCTGTTTTTATGATAACATCTTTGGGATGTACACTATCAATGATACACTCGTATAAACCCGACTTAACACTTTGGGGATCGATACCAACTCCTGATGTTGCATTCGATTGCGGATCGGCGTCAATTAATAATGTTTTATATTCTAAAACAGCTAAGCTGGCTGCAAGATTAATGGCTGTTGTGGTTTTCCCTACTCCGCCTTTTTGGTTTGCTATTGCGATTATTTTTCCCATAATTTTTTAATTGTTTATTGTTAAATAGTCAAATGGTTAAATGGTTTTTTCAATTAACCATACAACAATTAACCATTAAGCTATTTAGTTATCATTTCTCCAATTTTCATTAAAGTAAGGCTTTTGCCCGACCTGTTAAATTTATTTTGTGATTCGTTATGATCAATTTTAATGTAGCCGAATGTATCGTAGTGCATTCCAATTATATCAGAACAATTAATGAACTCACTGGCGAGTATTGCATTTTCGGGACCCATTGTGAAATTGTCGCCAATTGGTAAAAAAGCGAAATTAATTTGGCGGTATTCACCGATCAATTTCATATCGTAAGTTAGTGCAGTATCACCGGCGTAATAAAAATTACCTTCTTCGCTCTCAACAACAAAACCCATTGGGTGGCCGCCATATGAGCCATCCGGCAAACTGCTGCTGTGTACAGCATTCACGCATTTTACATTCCCAAAATCAAATTTCACCTTGCCTCCAATATTCATAGGATGTATATTGTCAACACCAAGCTTACTCAACCAAACATAAATTTCATAGTTGCAAATAACTTTAGCGTTAGTACGTTTCGCTATCGAAACTGCATCAGCAATATGATCTTCGTGACCATGACTAATTAAAATATAATCGGCTTTTATAGTTTTGATATCAATATTTTTTGCAAGTTCGTTTGGACTGATAAAAGGGTCGAATAATAAATGTTTTCCTTTAATTTCTACACCAAAACAAGAATGCCCGTAATAAGTAATGTTCATAAATTAAATAAAAAACAGATATTTGTGTAAAGTTAAACTAATAAGGGTTTTTAGATGGGCTTACTTTTTAACAATACAGCCTATTTATTAGAACTAATGTTAATAAAAAAGAATGCAGAAAATTACCGTAATCAGCGCTACTAACAGGGAAAACAGCTATACTGAAAAAGTAGCTAACTACTATAAATCAAAATTGGAAGCATTAGGCAAAGATGTCCGCGTACTTAGCCTGAAAAAACTACAGGAATTGGTTGATCTAAATGAGATCTATGTTAAAACAAAAAGTGAAGCTTTTAATGAAATGGTTAAAGAGTTTATTATTGAAGCAGATGCATTTGTTTTTATTGTTCCCGAATACAATGGCAGTTTTCCCGGAGTTGTAAAAGTGTTTATTGATGCGGTACATCCATCTAACTGGCACGAAAAAAGTGTTTGTTTAACAGGAGTTTCGAGTGGCAGGGCAGGTAATTTGCGCGGCATGGAACACTTAACAAGTATTCTTCATTATCTGAAATTGCACGTGTATCATAACAGATTGCCAATTTCGGCAGTCGACAAAATATTTGCAGAGGGAAACATGCCTGAAGCAACAGCAAAGGACATTGAAAAACAACGGGAAGGATTTCTTAAATTTAGTTAGCGTACAAAGCGTTAAATTCCTGAACAGCTTTTTTAACTTCATCAATTTTAAAGAACCATTTATCCACTTGTTCTAACAGAATGGGTTGATCTTTAAAAAATGGTTTTAAAATTTTCTTGTGGCTTTTTTCGTTTAGCTGAGTTAAGATATTTGTGCCATTTTTATCATCAGCTGTCGCTCTTGAATCTACAATAAAATAAAGTGATAAAATCTTCCCTTCATCAACACCGTTTCCTGCATATTTATATTCCATTAAATTTAAACGGCCATGTTCCAAATATTTAATGTAAACGTCGTTTTGATCCATTTTTAAAAGGGTGAAATGCGAGTCGTCGAAACCATAACCTTTTGCTTTTTTTGGAGTTATTTCAGTACCTTTTGTAGCCCCCTTTAACTTAAAATTAAAAGAAATGTAAAAATCAGACTCTTTATCCATATTGTTTTGAACTTCGCCTTTAACAGTATCATTCTTAAAATTGATATAGTATCCTTTCGAAAATTCAGGAGTCATTTTAGGAACCGATCCTTTTTTTGCGGGCTGAGCAAATAAACTGATCGAGGCAAGTGTAAAAATGGTAACAAATAGGTTTTTCATAATACTTTTATAAAGTTGCATAAAGTTAGGATTTTAACCTGAAAAATCAAACGCTTATTTTCTAAAATTATCCAAAAACGCTGTTAATTATCGAACGTAAGATGCCCGTCTTTCCATCCTGTAACTGCCATGTACCACGAATATTTGTAAATTTCATTACGATCCAAACTAAAATCGTTATCGGTAAACGGGTTAATAACTTTTACAAAAGTAAATCGAATTGCTCCCGGTTGTGCCTCATTGCCATATATCCAAACTTCGTTATTTGCATATTTAAACATTGTTGTAGGCGGACCAAAAACAACGTATATCATACCACGGTCGGTCTGCCACCCGGGCTGATAAGAAGTAAATAATTTATTAGCTTGTTGTACCCGGCTATAATATTTTCTTATTAATTCTTTTGCCCTTTCATTACTTCCTCCTTTTTCCTGCCAGAATTTATCGATCGCTAACTTTTTATTTTCAGCTTCCAATAACGTATTGTATTCCTGACTTGTGGTAATATAACGCGTAGATTTTATCATTTCTGTTTCGTTTTTTATTCCCGGAAAAGAAGCATCCACCGAAAATAGTGTTAGTCCGTTTTTGCTGACTTTATCAGTAACGATATGGTAAAAACCTTTTGGCGGAACAATTAACTTTAAAATACCAAAAGCTCTGCTAACAGTAAAAGAACTATCGGGTTTGTAATTAAATGACCCTCTTTCAAAATTAGAAAAAGGCGGTGGAGGCAGTGGGAATTCGTTTTTAAAATAATCTACTGTAAAATCACTTGCTGTATTCAGAAAACTTTTAATGATCGCTGTATCGCCATTAACTAAATTATAATCATAAATAACCGTGCCATTAGTTCTTTGAATTAAAAAACTTTGTCTTGTTGAAGAAGATGTTTTATCTATTTCAATAACAAAGGGAGTCCGGGTTTTTTTATTCAGATCGTAAATCCAGAGATCACAAACATAACCTTGTCCGGTTCTGCATTTAGAAAATAAACTGCCCGTTAAATTTCTAACATTAACATTCTCTGTTTGCCTGTCGAAAAGGGTTACACTTCCGCTATCCAATAATTGTTTTGCTTTTGCATAAGCATATAAAAAGTATTTCACTTTGGTTGCTGAATAAAAATAACCTGAAGTATCCGGACGTTTATAAAGAAAATTCTCGTTAGAAATGGTAAAATAAATTTGAGTTAATGAATCGCTAATATGATAAGCCAGAAATTTAGCTGCTATTTCTAAATTATTTTTTTTGTAAAGATTTTCCTTTGAACTGTAGCTTTCTTTTGGAGCGGTGCAATCGTTAAACAGGGCAAATCCCAACAAACAGCAAACAAAGGTATATTTAAGTGATTTGATCAATTGCTTAATTATAGAGTATAAAGTTAAACTTTTAGTACATTTGTTTGGTATTGAAATCAAAAAATTACATATTTCCTATAATTATCGGGGCCCTTATCTTGTTAGGTGCCTGGTTATTTTCAACAGTACTTATTTATCTGGTAATTTCGCTTGTACTGTTTCTGATTGGATATCCTTTAACAA
>DATMPR010000010.1:0-7032 GCA_035567575.1 Bacteroidia bacterium | reverse complement strand
ATTAAATAGTTTTAATATTTGTAAAACATGAAACCATGAAGAAAATTATTTTATTATCAGCAACAGTATTTATGTTATGCTCTGCTTTCATTACTTCCGACGGCGATAAAATTCCATCAGCCACCTTAAAAAACCTGGATGGTTCAAAAGTTAACTCCTCAACATTTAGTAATGATGGTAAGCCTATCATTATTAGTTTTTGGGCAACATGGTGTAAACCCTGTAAAAAAGAACTCGATGCCATTGCCGATAATTATGCCGACTGGCAAAAGGAAACAGGCGTAAAATTAATCGCTATTTCAATTGATGATGCCCGCAGCGCGAGTAAGGTTGTTACCGATGTTAAAACTAAAGGCTGGACCTATGAAGTTTATATTGACGAAAACTCAGATTTTAAACGCGCCATGAACGTGAATAATGTACCGCACACATTTTTAGTTGACGGTACAGGTAAAATTGTTTGGAGCCATAACTCGTATGCTGAAGGCGACGAAGATAAATTATACGAAAATGTTCAGGCTCTTGTAAAAGGCGAAAAATTAAAGCACTAAAAAATCGCGATGGTATTTTCGAATCCTGCTAAAAAAATTATTTTTTGTTCCGTTCTTTTTTACAGTGGACATCTTATGCGATCGCAAAACGCTGTTGCGGATGAATTAAATTCCATTCATGGTAATTTTCAGCTGGATGGGCAATACTACGAGTCGGATTCTTTGATCGGTGCTCCAAAAGTTCCGGAAAAATTCTTATCCAATGTTTTTGGAAACATAAATTATTCGAAAGGTAAATTTTCGGCGGGCGCGCGTTACGAAGCTTATAATAATGTTAGACAAGGTTTTTTACCAAGTTATAAAGGGCAGGGTATTGTTAACCGTTATGCGCGATACCGCACCGATCTGTTGGATATTACAATTGGTAATTTTTATGAGCAGTTCGGAAATGGTTTAATGTTACGCGCGTATTATGAGCCCGGCTTGTTATATGATAATTCAATTGATGGCGCAAGAGTAATTTCTAATCCATATAAAGGCATTACACTAAAAGGTGTGATAGGTAAACAGCGTTACTTTTTTTCTACGGGCCCGGGAATTGTAAGAGGCGTTGATGGTGAAATAAACGTTAATGAATTATTTGATTCGCTTTTAGGACACAAAAAAACAAGAGTAATTTTAGGAGGAAGTTTCGTTAGTAAATATCAGGCCTCTCAGGACAATAAATTGGTTTTACCTCAGAATGTGGGTTGTTATGGTGGCAGAGTAAATATTATCCGCGGCGGATTTAATTTTAATACGGAGTATGCCTACAAAATAAACGATCCATCAGCCGATAATAATAAATCATATAAATACGGCGACGGACTTTTTTCTACAATTTCTTACGCAACCAATGGCTTTTCTATTTTATTTCAAGGCAAACGAATTGATAACATGAGTTACCGCAGCGATAGAAATGAATCACTGCAAAATTTATTAATTAATTATTTGCCTGCAACAACTAAACAACACTCTTACACTTTGTTTGCGCTCAATCCATACGCGACACAATTGAAAGGTGAAATTGGTTTTATGGGTGAGATGCAATACAAAGTAAAAAAAGGAACTTTACTCGGCGGTAAATACGGAATGGAAATTACCGTTAATTACTCACAAGCAAACGGACTGAAACAATATGGCGTAAATGATTCAACTACAAATATGACACTTTACAAAACCAAATGGGATTTTTCGGAGTTGACCTCAAACAATAAAGTTGTAAACACGCCAAGCGGAACTATTGTTACCAATAACGATAACCTTAAATACTACCATGATTTTTTTGTTGAGATAAATAAAAAATTCAACAAAAAATTCAAGGCAACTTTCATGTATGGCAATCAATTTTATAACCGTAATGTTATTCAGTTTAATGCTCCCAATGCAGGCTATAAAAATTTAAGAACTGATCTAGGCCTAATTGATCTTACTTACAAATACAAATCATCAAGTTCAATACGATTAGAAATGCAAGGATTATTTACACCTGATCAAAAAGTGGAAACCAACTCAAACCTTGTTGCAAAAGGTAATTGGGCAACCGCTTTAGTTGAGTGGTGGCCAAATAGTAACTTTTTTATGGCAGTGTACGATCAGTATAATTATGGTAATCCTAATGAGAAATTAAAGATCCATTATTATTTAGGGACAATGGGTTACAATAGTGGCCCACACCGAATTACAGTAAGTTATGGCAAACAAAGTGCCGGTATTTTCTGTGTTGGAGGCGTTTGCAGGGTGGTGCCGGCTTCAAATGGTTTAACACTTTCAATTACGAGCAGTTTTTAGTATATTTATATATTCAAATGAAGGAATTAAAAATAATAATTACGTGTATAGTTTTGATCGGCTTGATAGCTTGTGATAAAGTTAAAAATCCAAACCAAAACCCAAATGCAGTTACTAACTGTGTATTGTCCGCGCCGGTTATTAATTCAAATTCGCTTACCAGCAGTTACCGGAAAGTTTTATTAGAAGATTATACCGGTCACACATGCGGTAATTGTCCGCGGGCTGCTGAGGATGCGGAGACAATT
Source organism: Bacteroidia bacterium (assembly GCA_035567575.1). Lineage (GTDB taxonomy): Bacteria > Bacteroidota > Bacteroidia > B-17B0 > Aurantibacillaceae > JAHEYG01. The sequence goes on along the minus strand of DATMPR010000010.1, from coordinate 4,463 downwards.
AGTAATGCGGTTAAAGACAGCGTTGTTATATTTGCAGTTCATGCCGGCATACAATTTTCTCCTCCTGCGCCGCCGGATTATCCTGATGATTTTAGAACAGATGCAGGCACACAATGGGATACTTATTTTGGTTTATCGACAGCCGGATTACCAAAAGGAATGGTTAACCGCGCTCAAACACCTTTTCCACAATCGCGCAGCAATTGGGCTTCACTTGTATCTCAAAATTTACACATGCCGCAAAAAGCGCAATTGGATATTACAACTTATTTTGATGTAACTCATCGTTTATTAAATGTGGATGTAAAAACAACTTTTAAAACTGCAATATCAAGCGGAAATATTAATTTATGTTTGGTTATTACGGAAGACAGTATTGTCGGACATCAAAAAGATTACTCACCACCCCCAACTTCTGTAGTTATTAATGGGGATGAAAGAATTGATTATGTTTTTAATCATCTTGTGCGCGGTGCCTTGAATGGAGCTTGGGGTGATCTGGTAAAAGCATCTCCAATTGTTGTGAATGATACCATCACGAAAAAATATACTTGTCAAACTGTTATATGTAACCGTACAGATAAAGTAAATCTGGTAGCTTTTATTTATAATGATGCGACCAAGGAAGTGCTTCAGGCGGAGAAAATAAAATTGAAGTAATTCCATAGCTAATTTTAAGCCCTTCTGTTTAGCGGGGCTTTTTTATTTATATTCGTGCATGCAATTTGGCCTCATAGGAAAATCCCTTTCACACTCTTTCTCTAAAAAATATTTTGAAGAAAAATTTAAAAAGGAAAACCTGATCAATTTTTCGTTTACCAATTTTGAACTGAATTCAATTTCTGAATTTGAAAATATAATAAAACAAAATCCACAATTAAAAGGAGTAAGTGTTACAGTTCCTTACAAAGAACAGATCATTCCATTCATAAATGAGTTAAGTTCTGAGGCGAAAGAAATTGGTGCTGTAAACTGCATTAATTTTGTTAACGGAAAAAGTATTGGTTACAACACAGATGTATTTGGTTTCAAAACCAGCATTAAACCTTTTTTAGAACCCAAACATAACCGTGCTTTAATTTTTGGAACAGGCGGCAGTTCAAAAGCAATTGCTTATGCTTTAAAACAAATAGGTGTAGATTATTTTTTTGTGACATCTTCACAAATTAAAAAAAATACCAATGCTTTTTTTTATTCTGAATTAAGTGAGATCATTCTATCCCAATTTTTATTACTTATTAATTGTACACCGGTCGGGATGTTTCCGGATATAAATAAAACATCAAATATTCCTTTTGATTTTGTTACTGAAGATCATTTGGCTTACGATCTGATCTACAATCCAACAGAAACTGTTTTCTTAAAAAACTGTAAAGAAAAGGGAGCTATTACAATTAATGGCTATAGTATGTTACAATTGCAAGCCGAAAAAGCCTGGGAAATCTGGAATCAAAAAAATTAAATTATTTGGCTGACCAAAGATTTAATTTCATCAGATCCTGGAGATAATATCTTGTCTCTTTATAACGGGCAGTTAAAAAAGCGTCTGTTTGTCCTTCAGCTCTAACTTTCATTAAAAAATCATTTGCCGAATTTATAGTATCAAATTCCTTATCAACAACCAATAACTTAATATCTTGTTCTATTGTACCACCATCTTTAACTTTACAAAGTTTGCTTAATGTATTATGGTTATATTTTTCAGGATATTTTGTTGCTGCTACTTGTACAAAATAAATTAAGCCTTCAACTTTTTCGGAGCCATATTTTTTAATTACATCAGCTTCTGTTACTATAGCGGTATTTGTTACAATTGATGTTGGAGCCGTTTTAGCTGTATCCGATTTACCAATAACAATGTTCTGTTCTGCGGATGCGTCGCCAAAGTTTACATCAATTACTTTTTCAGCATAATCATCAACATCTTTTGTGCTTATATTATAAATTCTGTCGCCTAAGATCTGATGATAAAAACTTAATTTATAACCTTTTCCTGTAGGAAGGCTGATCACATAATTTCCGCTTTCAGAATTTGATTTGTAAACACTATAGCTCTTTGATTCTCCCTCAACGGCTACTGAAATCTCGGTCTCATAGGGTAAACCATTTTCTGTTACTTTCCCTTTAATTATAGTTACATAAGATTTTTTTGCATTGAAAGCAGGATCAACCATATAAATGTCCTGATCCCCATTTCCACCTGTACGTGCACTCGAAAAATAACCGTGTCTCCCATCAGGTGATAAAAAATAGAACAGATCATCGTCAGTTGTGTTGATAGGATAACCTAAATTTTTTGGTTCCAGCCACGAACTGTCGGCCTCATTCCAATCTGTAGTAAATAGATCAAAGTCTCCAATACTGTTATGTCCTTCAGAACTGAAAACAAGTGTTCTGCTGTCAGGCGCAATAAATGGTGCGTCCTCATCGTACTTTGTATTTATTTTATTCCCAAGATTTTTTACGTTACCCCATGTGCCATCTGGTTTTCTTGTGGCAACATATAGATCTTTTCCACCAAATCCTCCGGGCCTGTTACTTGCAAAAAATATTTTTTTCTGATCGGTAGACATCGAAAGGCTTCCCTCCCATGAAGGGGAATTAATTTCATTGCTTAGTTTTTCGGGCGCGCTGTATTTTCCGTTTTCACGATTGCTTACGTAAATATCGCCGTTTATTCCATCTGTTTTAAAAACAAATAATTGTTTACCATCGGGCGATAATGCAATTGCTGCATCATTACCAATGGTATTCAGTTCCGAAAGAGGGGCCGCCTTTTGCCAAACGCCATTTGCTTTTTTAGAAATAAAAATATCTTCATTGTAATCACCATTAGGGTCCGGCTTATTTTTGCTATCTACCAAGCCTCCCATACTTTCTTTACCACGGTAAGTAAATATGATCGACTCTTCTTCGGGTGTAACTACAGGAGAATATTCAGCATATTCAGTATTCAGAAGTGATCCTAAATTTACGATCGATGCATTCACCGGCGACAGGATCTCGTTGTTACCGTTTTTGCAGTAAAAAGCAATTCGTTCAAGACTGCTTCTGTCCTGTAGAGAAAGTTTTGGATTGCTGAGTAAAGCGTTTGCTAAGTCAAGTGCTTTATTAAACCGATACGTTTTGTGATAAAGCAAAACTAAATAATAATCAATGTTCTTGTTTTTTTTGTCTTTTTCTTTTACTTCATTCAAAAGTGTTTCGGCTTCTGTTTGTTTATCGGTAATGTAGATGGCACATACACCGGTTAAATATTTTAAATATAGATCATCTGAATGTGTTGGCCTCAATGAAACATATTTATCATAGGCCGAATTAAAAAGCCCTTTATTGTAGAGGTCCTTCGCAGTGTCGAATGCCTTAGTGTCTTCTTTCGACCAATTTTTTGCGTTGTCTTGCTGACTTTTTAAATTGATAAATGCTCCAAAGATTAAAATCAAGAAAATTATTTTTCTCATAAATTTTTTTTTCTAGTAAGAGTAAAGCCAAATTTAACAAAAATTATTTACCAGGGAAATGTTTCTTTTAGCGATTAAAGAAGTAAAACTCGCTTAAACGGTAAGAATAGCAGTCAAATAAGGACGATATCAACCCCTCGGATAGCGTTTATCGAGTTTTTCGTTAGCGAGAGGATTGGCCGATAAAGATGTCCATTCCTTGAAAAAACCTTTTGCGTATTTCGAGTGGGCATTTGGCTTAGATCTGGTGTACCAAACATCATTGCATTTCCGGTAATTAAAATCTGCATCATGTTTCGTTCTGATGCTATTACATTTAATTGCATCGCTTGAAGAAGAATCTTCTTTTTGGGATCTGGTTAAAGATGGATTGGTTTCAGATTTTTTTGCAGCAACTTTATTTTTTTCTGTTGTTTTATTTTCTGATATTTTAGCTGCGGCAGCATTTTTTTCAGATGTATTAGTCTCGGGAGATATTATTGCAACAGTGTTTTTTGCAGCCGTAGTATCTAATGTTATTACATTTGATGCAAAAATATTTTTAGTTTGTTTAACGAATTTAAGTTTGGTTTTTGCACTGTCATTTTTCGTCACCGTTACTGTACTTGGAATAAATTTCGCGGTATCTTTTGTATTAAAATTCACATCAATTACTTTTTCAGCGTAATCTTCCACTTGCTCGGTATTAATATTAAAGATCTTGCTGCCCAGAGTTGGGTGGTTGAAACTTAATTTATAATTTTTACCGGTTGGCAAACTGATCGCATAATTTCCTGTTGTTCCGCTGGACCTGTAAGAGCCGTAACTCTTGGCTTCTCCGGCAACGCCTACCGAAATTTCTGTTTCAAAAGGCAAAAGGTTCTCAGTTACTTTTCCTTGAATGCTTGTGATGTAATTCTTTTTAAAAGCGAGCGCGGGTTCAACAACATAAATATCCTGATTTCCATTTCCGCCTTCGCGTGCGCTTGAAAAATATCCGCGCTTTCCATCCTGCGATAAAAC
>DATMPR010000009.1:0-32115 GCA_035567575.1 Bacteroidia bacterium | reverse complement strand
TAACCGTGGTTCAGGCGGACAACAAAATAGTTCTGATAATTTTTTGGTGAACATTCAAAACGGTATAACGACTACACATGCAGCCGGACTTAATTACTCAGATGCCTGGGGAAAAAAAGTGACAGTTAGTGGTTCGTATTTTTTTAATGCAACTCAAAATATAGCTGTAACAAATTTGTTGAGACAATATATTATAGGCACTAATAATGGTTTAAATTATAAAGAGAATAATACAGGTACCAGTGATAATTATAATCACCGTTTTAGTTTAAGGATGGAATGCAAATTAGATTCTCAAAACACAATAATATTTCAGCCGAAAGCTTCTCTTCAAATAAATAACGGACAGAGTGTGCTATTTGGGCAGAATACAAATCTTGATATTATTGCAAGCAATACTTCAAATACATTTAAATCGCGTTTAAATGCTTATAATTTTTCATTGCCGCTTCAATTCCGACATTCGTTTGCAAAAAAGGGAAGAACAATTTCATTTGATGTAAATCCGACTTATAATTCAAGCGGGGGAAATAATAATTTACGCATCTATAATAATTTTTATAGTGATAGTTTATATAGCGATACCGTTAATCAAAAATCAATTTTAACTAAATCCGGCATTAACTCAACAGGAAGTGTAGTGTACACCGAACCGTTGGGTAAACATGGCGCTCTCTCCGTGAATTATACCGGTTCGTACAATTATACAGGTTCTGAAAAAAACACTTTCGATAAAGATCATCATACTTATGAATATTCGGTGCGCGATACACTATTATCGAATGTTTTTAATAGCCAGTATCAATCGCACGCCGGTGGTTTAACTTATCGCTATCAAAAGGAGAAATTTAATTTTTCATTCGGATCATCTTATCAACACGCCGAATTGTACAAGGAGCAAAAATTCCCTGCTAATTATGCTTTAAATAAAACATTTGAGTCGGTGTTGCCTAATGCCACCTTTCAATATAAATATTCCCAGAAAAAAAATCTCCGCGTAGTTTACCGTGCAAATACAAATGCGCCAAGTGTTGATCAGTTACAGGACGTTTTAAATAACAGTAATAGTTTGCAATTAAGTATTGGTAATCCAAACCTAAAACAAACTTATCAGCACAATTTAAATTGCCGCTATTCATCTGTAAACACCGAAAAGTCTACTTCAACATTTTTTTTATTGAGTGGTACGTATGCAGATGATTACATTAGCAGCAACACAACTATTGCCGGCAGAGACATGTTAGTTTACAATGATATTTTTTTAGCAAAAGGTTCCCAGATCACCCGACCGGAAAACGTTAACGGATATTATAACGCAAGGGCATTACTTACTTACAGTTTCCCAATAAAAAAATTAAAGACGAATGTTAATTTGAACGTCGGCGGAAGTTACAACAACGTTCCAGCAATAATCAATCATAAAATTAATAATTCAAACACAACTAATAGCAGTCTTGGTATTGTATTAAGCAGCAACATCAGCGAAAAAATTGATTTCATGATCTCTGCAACGCCATCTTATAATTATGTAAGTAATACGTTGCAAAGAAGTTCAAATTCCACTTATTTCAATCAACTATCAAAAGCAAAGGTTACAATTACACCTGTTAAATGGCTCGTTTTTCAGGCAGAGTACAATAATCAATATTATAACGGATTAACAGGAGGTTTTAATCAAAACATTTCATTGCTAAATGGAGCTGTTGCTTATAAATTTTTAAAAGACCAGCGGGCTGAATTAAGATTATATGTTTTTGATATTCTGAAACAAAATAATAGTATTCAGCGGAATACTACTCAAACCTACATAGAAGATACCCAAACCAATATTTTACAGCGCTATTTTATGTTAACTTTTACATATAATATTAAAAAATTCTTCCAAAAGGTGCCCGAGAAGGCCAAAGACAAATAGTAATTGAAATAATTTTTTATATCTTAGCCTTGTAAATGAACCGGTACCGGACCATAGCGATTCTAGCCCAGCACATGGCGCAGTTGTCGATTTAAATATTCGAAAATTTAAAGATTCAGGGATTGAATTTTTAAACAGAATATAAATCAATTGAATTTTTAAATAAAAAATCTTTAAATTAAAGAAAATGGCAAAAGAAGTAAAGAACGTAGAATATGGTTTAGAAAAAATATTTGAGGGAGCACAAGACTTCCTTCCTTTATTGGGAACTGATTATGTTGAATTTTATGTGGGTAATGCAAAACAAGCCGCACATTATTATAAAACCGCTTTCGGATTTCAATCCTTAGCTTATTCTGGTTTGGAAACCGGTGTGCGCGATCGTGTATCGTATGTATTAAAACAAGATAAAGTCAGAATAGTTTTAACTACTGCATTGAACAGCGAGTCGCCTATTGGTGAGCATGTAAAAAAACACGGTGATGGAGTTAAGGTTATTGCATTGTGGGTAGAAGATGCACGCAAATCATTTGAAGAAACTACCAAGCGTGGTGCAAAACCATATATGGAACCGGTTGTAGAAAAAGATGAATTTGGTGAAGTGGTCCGTTCGGGAATTTATACTTATGGCGAAACGGTTCACATGTTTGTTGAGCGTAAAAATTACACCGGTATATTTTTACCGGGTTTTAAAGAGTGGAAAAGCGATTATAATCCGCGTTCAGCTGGTTTGAAATTTATTGATCACATGGTAGGTAATGTGGGATGGAATCAAATGAATGCCACTGTAAAATGGTATGAAGATGTAATGGGCTTCGTGAATTTTTTAAGTTTCGACGATAAGCAGATCACTACAGAATACTCCGCTTTGATGAGTAAAGTAATGAGTAATGGCAACGGGCGCATAAAATTCCCGATCAACGAACCGGCAAAAGGAAAGAAAAAATCACAGATAGAAGAGTACATAGATTTTTATGAAGGTCCGGGTGTACAGCATTTAGCTATTGCAACGGATGATATTATTAAAACAGTTGCAGAACTTAAAGCGCGTGGCGTTGAGTTTTTACCGCCGCCGCCAAAAGCATATTATGATGAAGTTCCAAAACGGTTAGGTGTTCACCGTGATATGATGAAAGAAGATATTAATGAATTGCAGCAATTATCTATTTTGGTGGATGCTGATGAAGAAGGTTATTTGCTGCAGATATTTACCAAACCATTGGAAGACAGACCAACTTTATTTTTCGAGATTATTCAACGCATGGGTGCACGCGGTTTTGGCGCCGGCAATTTTAAAGCTTTATTTGAAAGTATCGAACGCGAGCAAGCTTTAAGAGGAACGCTTTAGTTGATTTATATTTCAAAAAAAGGGCGATTGAATTTTCAATCGCCCTTTTATTTTATGGATCTTAATTTTTGAAATTAAGCGGTACCACTAATTTAAAACTAATATTTCTTCCCATGTTATACACGCCTATTCTGCCTGTGGCATTATTCAGAGCAGTGTATTTTAAACGGCTCATGTTACTTTGGTAAGCAACATCAGTAATATTATTAGCATAAATATATAATGAGAAAAGGGTTTGTTTTTTCGAACAAATATCTCCTCCTATTCCCGCGTTAAGCAATCCATAGTCGGGTGTAACAGTTTCATTTCCGTATTTATAATATATTTTGTTCTGAACAAAATAATAATCCAAACCAACTTTTATATAAGCGTTTTTAATGATCTTACCTTTTGTATAAATAAATTTCAATTCTGTTCTGTATTTAGGCGGCGGAGTGTAAGGTAAATATTTAGTAGAATCCGGTTGATTTTTTTGTATCGCACTCACAAATGAAAAACTATTGTCAAAATTGATCCATTTAAATTTGGCAGGACGAATATTCAGAATTGCTTCTCCTCCGGAAAGTGTTGCATCACCCTGAACATATTTGAAAGCAGGCCCTGCAGCTAATGCAAGTGCCGGATCAAGCCTTATCGAATCTCCGCCATGTTGACTATGAAGTTTTTCTGCAAAAATATAATTATTGATATTATTCACGAATCCTGTTAATTCTATCCATACATCTTTCGAATTTATTCCTAATGAAAGGTCGTATTGCATGCTGCTTTCCGCTTTTAATCTATGATCTCCGATCTCATAGAACGGAGTTCCGTCGTGAATTCCGTTCGCTCCGCTTTCTGCCGCTGTTGGTGCACGATAGCCTCTTGAGATATTTAGTTTAGCATAAAAAATGCTGGTGATATCATATGTTGAACCAAAGCTTCCCGATAATCCTGAAAAATTAGAAGTGTATGCTTTAAAATCAGCAATGCTTCCTGTAACAGGGCCGGATAATCTTTTTCCCGTAGAATCTACCCAAAGATTTTTCCCTTGAAGCATTCGCGTCTCATATCGCAACCCACCGCTAAGTGAAAGTTTTTTAAATGATTTTTTTGCGATCACAAAACCGCCAATATCAAATATGGAATATTCCGGAATTACAAATGCTGTTCCAAGGTTTTGTGAATTTTGCTGCATTCCGTTTACTCCGAACGACATTTCGAAATGATTTTTTTCTGCAAGGACATAACGCAGATCATAATTGAGAGTTCTTAAAAAGAAATAATTGTTATAAGTATCTCCTTGTTTCAGGTCGTTGGCTTCTTGCCGCATGTTTTGCTGAAAGCCTAAACGGAAATTTAACCGCCCGGTTCCTAAGGCAAAACTATTATCCAAAACTGCTTTATAATGACGAACGTGCTGATGAATAACCGGGAAATTATTATATTTTGTAAAATCACTGGTTGGTGTTATAGCGGTACTATCTGTTCGTCCCGACCCTTGATAATGTCTTGTAAATTTACCGGAGGCACTATCTCTTGCTCCTTCAATTATTCCCATTTTCAGATCGAAAGAAGAAAGTGTAAGATGAGAGTAACCCCATTTTCTATTAATGCCTATTAATGCTTTAGCATTGCTTTCAGAGTAAGCGGAGTTACTAACGTATCCGTCATATTTATTTTGATAATCATGCGCCATTTTATTTGTATAACGAACATCCCAAATAAAACCTTTATGATTTCCCGCCAGGTTAATTGAACTTGCGAGCAGACCGTTATTAGATTGGTAATTTGCTAAAATTTTTCCTTTGATCTGACCTTCCGGTAATGGCGGCGCAGATAACATATTAATTACACCTGCCATTGCGTCCGAACCGTAAGCTAAACTAGCGGGCCCTTTTAAGATCTCAACTTTATTTACAGAAAATTCATCTATCTCAATTCCGAATTCATCAAACCATTGTTGTCCTTCCTGACGCACACCATCATTTACAGTCACAACACGATTGTATCCTAAACCGCGAATAATTGGTTTTGAAATATTCGGACCAAGTGTAATTTGAGAAACTCCGGGTGTCATAGCTATTGCATCAATGATGTTGGTTGCACTGTTTTGCAGAAGATCTTTTTGGTTAACAATATTTATGGGAATTGGATTGTTACGTTGTTCAGTTGCTGACGAAACACCTGTAACAATTACTTCTGTTAAGGAAGTACCCGAATCTTCCAGTGTAAAATCAAGGAAGGCAGTTTCTTTTATTTCTACTTCTTTTGTTTGGGAGGCATAACCCAGAAAACTTATAAGAGCAAGAAACGTTCCTTTGGGAATATTTTTTATCAAGTATTTCCCGGCAGTATCTGTTGTGGCGCCTAGTTTTAGGTCAGGTATGTAAACCGTAGCGCCTACAATTGGTGAATTTGTGTTTTTATCTGTTATTTTTCCTGTCAGTTCGTGTTGAGCAAGTCCTTTTGAACTTATTAATATAAGCAATAAATAAAAAAATATTTTTTTCATGATTGATTTTTTGATTAAAAATAAAATGTGTTTTTTCAGATTATGAAAAAACATTAATTAGAATTAAATAAAAAAATCAAGCTTTAGGTGGGGGGGAATCCTTTGGAAAACTAGTTTCAGTAATTGAAACAAGTACCATTTTGTGAGTATAATCTGAAGAGGTTAAATTAAAACTGAACTGAGGAATTTCAAATTGACTAAAAGCAAAAATAACCGTAAAAGATTTTTTTTGTTTCAAATGTTCTGCCAATTTTTCTAAAAAATTCTTTTCTTTAATATCTACTTTATATGAAATGGTAATTAAATTATCTTCTTTTTTTGTTCCTTTCACATCCATTAGGTAATCGCCAAAAGCAAATTCACTTTCGTTGAGCCATTTTAAATTTTGATATTGTTTTTGGGTTAAAGTAATTGAATAGATCGTTTCAGAATAATCACCTTCCAAAGTTTTTGCAAAAGAAACGCAACCAAATAAAACAATGTTAAACAAGGTCGTTTGCAGTAAAAACGCAATTAAACAGAAATATAGACCTATGGTTTTAAACACAAAAATTAAACTTTGTTAATTCTAAAACCCTAAAATACAAATTGTCTTTAAATTAACCTACAATTTGATTGGTTGTAGAATAAAAGCAAATAATTAATTACCTTTGGCACGCTATGCAAATCGAAGTCCTTAAATCTAAACTACATAGGGTTACCATTACAGAGGCTAACCTCGATTATATTGGAAGCGTTACTATTGATGAAGACCTGATGGATGCCGCTGATCTGGTTGAAAACGAAAAAGTGGATATTTATAATTACACAAATGGTGAGCGTTTTCATACCTATGTTTTAACAGGAAAAAGAAATTCCGGCATTATTTGCCTGAACGGACCTGCTTCTTTAAAAGTAAAGACCGGCGACGAAATCATTATCGCGTCTTATGGTATTATCGATTACAAAGAAAGAAAAACACATCGTCCGACCGTTGTGTTTCCCGAATCAAAAACTAATAAACTGAAAAAATAATTTTGAAACCTAAAACCAAGTCTATAATACAATTTATTGTTGTTTTTGCTTTAGGTATTTTATTAGTGTGGGTAGCTTATAATCAAGTAGCCACTGAAAAAGAAAAAATAATTTCGGCATTTACCAACGCAAATTATTTCTGGGTATTTATTTCTGCTTTGATTGGTTTTTTAAGTCATATTGTGAGAGCTTATCGCTGGAAATATTTATTGGAACCACTTGGTTACAAAACTTCTTTTATTAACGCAAGTGCAGCTGTGTTTATCGGCTATTTTGGGAATTATGCATTCCGGTTAGGGGAAATTATGCGCCCAAGTATATTAGATCGCTATGAAAAAGTACCATTTCAAATCGGTTTTGGAACTGTGATAACAGAAAGAATTGTTGACACTATTTTATTGTTTGTTATTTTAGGACTTACGTTACTATTTCAATTTTCCGAGCTAATTGGTTTATCAAGTAAATATATTTTCACACCGATCGCTGAAAAATTTGAGGGTATGTCAGGCCTTAAAATGATTATTTTATCAATGTTGGGGCTTGGAGCTATTGTGGCGTTTTTATTGTTTCGAAAAAAAATGGCAGGGAAACTCAAAGGTAAATTTGGTTCTATAATAAAAGGATTTTTAGATGGACTTTCATCAGTGCGAAAAATAAAAAACATGTGGGCATTTGCCGGTTTAAGTGTTTTAATCTGGGCTATGTATTTTTATTCTTCTTACACTTGTTTGTTCGCTTTGCCGGAAACCTCTACACTTGGTCATAAAGAATGTTTAACCATAATGTTATTAGGCACTTTAGGTATTGTGTTTACTCCCGGAGGACTGGGCGCTTATCATTTAATAGTTGCCAATGTTTTAATGTTTTATGGTCTTAGTAAAGCAGAGTCAGCAGCTTTTCCGTGGTTGGTGTGGACATCACAATTGATTGTGATTACAATTATGGGATTATTAAGTTTAGCATTATTACCAATAATAAACAGAAAGAAAAATGCCGTATCATAATAAATTATCTGCAAAAATTGTATCTGTGGATAAAATCGTCCGCTTGATAAATTTGGAACGCTTTTACGATAGAAAAATTGTTTTTACCAATGGCTGTTTCGATATTTTACATCGTGGTCATGTTGAATATTTAGCCAAAGCCCGCGATTTAGGAAATGTTTTAGTGTTGGGATTAAACACAGATGCTTCTGTAAAACGTCAAAATAAATCTCCGGAACGCCCTATCAATAACCAGGAAACCCGCGCTACAATTATTGCTGCTTTAGAATGCGTTGATTTTGTAGTATTGTTTGATGAAGATACACCTTACGAATTAATAAAATTAATTCAGCCTGATGTTTTGGTGAAAGGTTCAGATTACGACGCAACTGAAACAAATAAGGCAAGTAAAAAATACATTATCGGTTCCGATATTGTAAAAGATAAGGGTGGAAAAGTCGTTACTATTGATTTAACAGAGGGTTTCTCAACAACAGGTTTGATTGACAAGCTGAAAAAGTGATATAAAATTATCCAGGACTGCCTACTGCCATTGCTTCCTGATGCATTTCCTTTTATCTCTCAACTCCCAACAGTTAATATCTTAACCATTATTCACAGATCGCCTTTAGGCTATTCTCTAACTTTATTGTTCAATACAAAAGCGTGAGCAACCCTTTAAAAAAACTGGCAGGACAAACAGCTATTTATGGCTTGGGAAGTATTTTACCCAGGATCATAAATTATTTATTTTCGCTTGCACTTACTTTTATTTTTAAAATTCCCGCAGACTTAGCTTCCAATACTTTATTTTACGCTTGTATCAGTTTTGTAAATATAATTTTCACTTACGGAATGGAAACTTCGTTTTTTTATTTCTCAAGCAAAACGGATGAAAAAGATAAAGTGTATTCAACAGCGTTGATCTCCATTTTTGCAAGCACACTTACACTCTCATTAGTTCTTTGTTTGTTTTCACAAAATCTTGCGGAGTTAATGGATTATCCTGAGAATAGGAATTATGTTATCTGGTGCGTTCTAATAGTTGCAACAGATACATTAATGGCTTTGCCTTTCGCAAAATTGAGAATAAACAATAACGCAAAACGATTTGCATTTTTAAAAGTAATTAATGTTACCGTTTATTTATTGGTGAGTATTTTTTATTTAGTGTTCAGTAAAAATGCCTACGAAAATGGTGAAGATTCTTTTTTAGCACATTGTTACGATCCGCAAGTAGGAGTGGGGTATGCTTTCTTAGCACAATTGGTCGCTAATATTTTCAGCATGCTATTACTTGCAAAAGAATATACAGGTTTTGCTTACGTGTTTGATAAAGAACTTTGGAAGCAATTGATCAAATATGCCTGGCCTTTATTGTTCCTGGGATTAGCGGGAATGATCAATGAAACATTCGACAGGATCATTTTAGATTATTTATTACCGGCTGATATTGCTAAAACGGAATTAGGAATTTATGGAGCATGTTATAAAATCGCAATACTTATGACGATTTTCATTACTGCTTTCCGGTATGCAGCAGAACCTTTTTTCTTTAATCAGGCGGCCGATAAAAATTCAAAAAAAGTTTATGCATTGGTCATGAAATATTTTGTGATATTTTGTTCGTTTTTGTTTTTAGGAACCATGATGAATATAGACTTGGTTCAAATGGTTATCTATAAAGATTACCGTTCAGGAATTGCTGTTGCGCCGATCTTACTTATCGCGAATTTATTTTTAGGAGTTTATTTTAATTTGTCGATATGGTATAAACTTACCGGACAAACAAGATATGGTGCGATCGTTACCATTATTGGTGCTATTATTACGCTTGCGATCAATTTCGCATTCATTGGTAAATATAGTTACATGGCTTGTGCGTGGGCTACTCTTGCAGCTTATGGAAGCATGATGGTGATTTCTTATTTCCTGGGCCAAAAACACTATCCGGTAAAATACAATTTGCGGAGTATGCTGTTTTTCTTTTTTGCGGCTTTAGGATTCTATTTTATTTCATTAACTTATAATTCATTGAGTAACATCGTAATTAAATTAATATTGAATAATTTGTTCGTAATACTATTTGCTTGGTTGTTTTATAAGTTGGAATTTTCCAATCTAAAGAACATCAAAAACCAATTGCAATCATGATCACACTCAGAGTAGTAAATCAATCTAATCATCCTTTACCCGAATATGCAACTGATCACTCAGCAGGTTTGGATCTAAGAGCCAATTTAAATTTACCAATTGTTTTAAAACCACTCGAGAGAGTTTTAGTACCAACCGGTTTGTTCATTGAATTACCGCAAGGACATGAAGCGCAGATCCGGCCAAGAAGTGGTTTAGCATTTAAAAACGGCATTACAGTTTTAAATTCACCGGGTACAATCGATGCAGATTACAGAGGAGAAATAAAAGTATTGCTGGTTAATTTATCAAATGAAAATTTTATCATCAATGATGGAGAACGTATCGCACAGATGGTAATTGCGCGTCATGAAACCATTGAATGGTATACTGTCGCTGAGTTGCATGAAACAAAACGCGGAGATGGTGGTTTTGGCAGCACAGGAAAAAAATAGTTGGTGAAGGCGAATTAGTGAGATGGTAAAAAAAATTATTAAATTCGAAATTTTAATTTACCAAATAATGACTCACAAAATCATATTTCACCAACTCACTAATTGTATATGAAAACAGTTGATTCTATAAATTTCGCAAACAAGCGCGCTCTTATCCGTGTAGATTTTAATGTTCCTTTGAATGATGCTTTTGAAGTTACCGATGAAACCCGCATCAAAGCAGCAATACCTACTCTTAAAAAAATATTGAAAGATGGAGGAAGCATTGTGTTAATGTCGCATTTAGGAAGGCCAAAAGAAGGTCCAACTAATAAATATTCTTTAAAACACATTGTTAAAAATGTTTCTAAATTATTGGGAACAGAAGTAAGTTTTACAGACGATTGTATTGGAGCAGATGCTTTTGCAAGATCTTCGGCATTAAAACACGGACA
Source organism: Bacteroidia bacterium (assembly GCA_035567575.1). GTDB lineage: Bacteria > Bacteroidota > Bacteroidia > B-17B0 > Aurantibacillaceae > JAHEYG01. The sequence goes on along the minus strand of DATMPR010000009.1, from coordinate 21,339 downwards.
AGTTCTCTTATTGGAAAATTTGCGTTTTTATAAAGAAGAAGAAAAAGGCAACGAAGAGTTTGCGCAAAAATTGAGTAAGCATGGTGATGTTTACGTGAATGATGCTTTTGGCACGGCGCATCGTGCACACGCATCTACTGCCGTAATTGCAAAATTTTTTAAACCGGATTCGAAATGTTTTGGTTATGTAATGGCCAACGAAGTTGCAAGTATTGACAAAGTATTAAACAAAGCGGAAAAACCTTTCACAGCAATTATTGGCGGCGCAAAAGTGAGCGATAAAATTTTAATTATCGAACAACTTATGAATAAAGCCAATAATATTTTAATTGGCGGCGGCATGGCATTTACATTCGTAAAAGCAATAGGCGGTAAAATTGGAAAATCTCTTTGCGAAGATGACAGATTAGAAGTTGCAAAAGAATTATTAATAAAAGCAAAAACAAAAGGTGTAAATATTTATATCCCGACTGATGCGATCATTGCTGATAACTTTGCAAACGATGCTAATAAAAAAGAATGCAAAATAAATGAGATTCCTGATGGATGGATGGGATTAGATGCCGGTCCTGAAACAGTAAAGATGAATAGCGAAGTAATAAAAAATTCAAAAACCATTTTATGGAACGGACCGATGGGTGTTTTTGAAATGAGCAGTTTTGAGAATGGAACAAAGCAAGCAGCAAATGCAATTGTTGAAGCCACAAAAAAAGGAGCCTTTAGTTTAATTGGCGGCGGCGATAGCGTTGCAGCTATCAATAAATATAATTTAGCAGATAAAGTAAGTTATGTAAGTACGGGCGGCGGTGCATTGTTAGAGTATATTGAACATGGTACTTTACCCGGTGTGAGCGCTATTGAAGGATAAAAATATTTTCTTACCTTTAATTCATGTTAAATAAAAAAATGCTTCTTGTTGTATTTACTTTAGTTTTATTTGCGTCTTGTAAAAAAACATACATGTGTGAATGCAGTAATTCAAATGGTTCGTATGACGCGGGTGAAACGGATGGTACTAAAATTCAGGCAAGGAAATATTGTAAAAGTTTATCTTCAGGCGCTACAACCTGTGATATAAAGTAGCTTCGGCTTCGCTCAGCTACCGTTCTTATACTCAGCTTTACAAATGGAAATTAAATAATTATGATAAATATTAGAGTTGGTTTTGGTTACGATGTGCATCCTCTGGGTGAAGAAAGAGAATTATGGTTGGGTGGAGTTAAGTTGGAGTTTGATAAAGGTTGTGTTGGTCATAGTGATGCGGATGTTTTATTACATGCCATTTGCGATGCTTTATTGGGCGCCGCTAATTTACGGGATATAGGTTTTCATTTCCCAAACACAGATCCAAAATATAAAGGTGCCGATAGTAAGTTATTGTTGAAGGAAGTTGTTGCGTTGTTAGATAAAAACGGTTATGCTGTTGGAAATATTGATTCAACTTTAAGTATGGAAGCGCCAAAAATAAATCCACATATTGATGCCATGCAAAATGTTATTGCTCCCATTTTAAAAGTCACCAAAAACGAGATCTCAATTAAAGCGACTACCAACGAAAAATTAGGATATGTTGGAAGAGAAGAAGGCGTGAATGCTTATGCTGTTGCATTGATCTATAAAAAATAATTACTCTTGTGGTTTCTTCAAAAATTTTCCGCGGTAACTTCCGCCGCCACTCTTAACAATATAAAAAACGTAAACACCTTCATTAAAACCCGAAACATCAACCGTAATTTTATCTACCACATCACCACTGGAAAAACCTCTTTTTCTTCCAAACCTGTCGTAAATATTTATTTCGTAATAATAATTGCTCTGTCCGTTTATGATAATGTTCAAATTATTGTCAATTGGTTGCGGATATATAAGTAAATTAGAAAAACTAGTAGCAATATCAACGCGTTTTACAAGCGAATAATCCGATGGTGGAATTAATATCTGATAAAAATTAGGTGTTGATTTATTGGGACTAAGATCAGTATATTTATAAGTTTCAGAAAAACTAACATTACCGCAAAGCCCGGGATAAACGTAAATGGGATTCAATGTGGTCGAATCAGAGCCTTTTAATATTTGCCATCCGGAACAAGCGGTTCCCGGTAAAATTGTAAAATTTAAACGAATGGAATCCGTTAACGGAAGCGTATTAAAATTATAAATACGCGTTTGGGATTTAACCTGTAAAAAGCCAATTAAAAAAATAAAGATTATAAGCTTTAAAGATTTCATTTTACTATCATAAAGTTAATCTTTTACAAAGCCTTTCACAATGCCCAATAACATAAATTAGTAAAAACCAAAAGTTTATAACTGGAAGGGGATAAAAATCCAAGTCTAAAACAAAAATGCGGAATATTGGCGGGCATTAGAGGTCTCAATTACGTTTAAAATGATACCTTTAACCCAAATTTTTTGAATATGGAACGCAGTCAGATCACCACTTACGTTAACGCAAACAAAGAACGTTTTTTAAACGAGTTGCTCGATTTACTTAAAATTCCTTCGGTAAGTGCCGATCCTAAATTTGCAGGTGATGTAAATAAAACAGCCGAAATGGTTAAGAAGCGCTTAATTGAAGCTGGTTTAGATAAAGTTGAGATCTCAAAAACAAAAGGTTTCCCTGTTGTTTACGGCGAAAAAATAATTGATCCTAAAAAACCAACAGTTATAGTTTATGGACACTACGATGTGCAGCCGCCTGATCCATTGGACCTGTGGGATTCACCCCCGTTTGAACCGGTAATTAAAAAAACAACTTTACATCCTGATGGCGCAATTTTTGCGAGAGGATCTTGCGATGACAAAGGACAAATGTACATGCACGTAAAAGCTTTCGAATTCATGATGAAAAGCGGAACGCTTCCTTGCAACGTAAAATTCATGATCGAAGGTGAAGAAGAAGTTGGTTCAGCAAATTTAGGAGCCTGGATAGTTGAAAATAAAAACCGTTTGCAGGGCGATGTAATTTTAATTTCAGATACATCTATGATCGCTAATGATATTCCATCCATTGATGTCGGTTTACGCGGCTTATCTTATATGGAAGTTGAAATTGTTGGTCCGAACCGCGATTTACACAGCGGTGTTTATGGTGGTGCAGTTGCAAATCCTGTAAATGTACTTTGCAAAATGATCGCTTCTTGTCATGATGAAAATAATCACATCACAATTCCCGGTTTTTATAATGATGTTGTTGAATTAACTGAAGCCGAAAGAAAAGAAATGGCGAAAGCCCCTTTTAATTTAGCAGACTTTAAAAAAGATCTGAATATAGCTGAAGAGCAAGGTGAAAAAGGATATACAACCATTGAGCGTACTGGTATTCGTCCGACCTTAGATGTAAATGGAATTTGGGGAGGTTATACAGGTGAAGGCGCAAAAACTGTATTGCCATCAAAAGCATTTGCAAAAATCAGCATGCGTTTAGTGCCAAATCAGAGTTCAGAAAAGATCAGCAATTTATTTCAAAAACATTTCGAGAGTATCGCCCCTAAATCAGTAAAAATAAAAGTTACTCATCATCACGGTGGGGAACCTGTTGTTGTTTCGCAAAACTCAGTAGCTTTTAAAGCAGCGAGCATGGCCATGGAAGAATCGTATGGTAAAAAACCAATTCCAACGCGTGGGGGAGGTAGTATTCCAATTGTAGCTTTATTTAAAAAAGAATTAGGATTAGATAGTATTTTAATGGGGTTTGGTTTAGATACGGATGCTTTGCATTCGCCAAACGAACATTACGGTTTGTTTAATTATTATAAAGGAATTGAAACCATTCCATTGTTCTACAAAAACTACATGGCTAATAAATAATGAGTGTTTCTGATTGGATCGCAACAACCGGTGTAAGCATTTTACTTTTAGGTTTTGGATTAAATCTGCTCAAAATTATTTCGGCCGATTCTTATTTGTATTTAAGTTTAAATTTTATCGGAGCTTTGTTAGCGGGATTTGCATCCGTATTAATAAATTTTATTCCATTTGTAATTTTAGAATCGGTTTGGACCTTTGTATCTTTATTCGCTATTATTAAGAAAATAAATGATCGAAAAAAAACAGTAAATGAATAAATTTCGTTTTATAATTTTTTCAATTCTTATTTTTCTTTTTAATTCCTGTAAAGAATTTAAAGAGATCGAAGTAACAGGCGTAAAAAGTTTCAGATTAACAAAAGTAAATCAGGAAGGAATTGAAGGCGAAGTTATTTTAGGAATTAAAAATCCGAATTCGGTTGGTTTCTCAATTTACCCATCGGAGTTTGACGTAGTTTATAGCGGAATAAAAATGGGGAAAGCCCGTTTGCACAAACGGGTTCACATTTCGGGCAATAGTGAAAAACTGTATGTCTTTAAATTAAAAACCTCGTTAAAAGACATGAACTTAATGGATGTAATGGGGCTTTTAAATGGGGGTAAAGCGGGTAGGATAGAGGCAAAAGGTGACCTAAAAGCAGGGAAATTCTACCTCAAAAAGCGCATTCCGGTTAATATTTCAGAAAAAATCGACCTAGGAGGCTAGTTTTTAACATTTTATGTAACCTTTGTTAATATCTTAGCGTAATAATAAGAAAAACCCTAATGCCATGTCCGAACCGGACTTAATAACGGCCTGTCTTAAGAACGACAAAATTGCAAAAAAACAATTTTACGAAACTTATTATACTCAATTAGCTGTAATAGCTTTAAGATATTCTAAAAATAAAGAACAGAGCACTGAGATGATACAAAAGGGTTTTGCTTTTTTATTTTCAAATCTTCATAAATTTAAACCAAGCGGAAAACTTATTATCCAACAATGGCTAGAGGAAGAGTTCATAGTTTTTTGTGTAGAATTTATCCGCAATATCAGAAGCGAATATTATGTTGCAAGCACGGTGCGCGTTACTGATTCGCCGGCTAAAACCTATGATTTATTTGTGGATAGTACCTTAACTGATTTTAAAAGTGTTGATTTTGATGTATTGATAAAATCGTTACAACAACTTGTCCCATCCCAGCGTTTAATATTTAATCTTCATGTCGTGGAAGGATACGATATGAGAAAAGCAGCAGAAATATTAGAGGCAAGTGAGCAAACAGTAAAAGCGAATCTCGAAAAAGCAAAATACAACCTTCAGAAAAATATTGATAAAAACAATAAATTATTGAAAAATGAGCAGTTTGTTTAGTTACGAATTAGACGAAGCACAAATTCGTTTAACCTTGCAGAACAGTAAGGCTGTAGATTATCATGAATCCATGTGGGATGATTTTGAAAGCAATTATGTACAGAGTTCTGTAAATCATAGTCAGAATAAATTTAAATTCCCCGATTTTCATTTAAACATTAACCGTAACGTGGTTCTTCCTGTTGTTTTTATTGCAGCCCTTGTCGGGATCTCGGCTGTGATGCTGAGTTTTGTCGATTTTAAAACCAATGCGCCTAAAGAAGTTGAGAAAGGTTTAATTCCGAATCCCGATAATTTTAAGCCTTCTGCTAAAACAGCAGCCTTAGTTAAAAAAGAACCTGAAAAGCCTGTGGTGGCTCCTATCAAAACCGATTCTGTAAAACTTATAACAAACCCTGTTGTAAATACACAAACCCAGGTGGCTGTAAATAACAACACTGTTATTGATAATTATAGTGTTCAAACCCCAACAGTTAATCAGGAAAAAACGGCAGAAACGGATACAGCTTCGGTTGCAAAAAGCGAGAATCAGCCTGTGCTTAACACAATTAACCAAAGTTATCCGGGCAAATCCCGCAAAAGACGCCGGAAAATACCAACTGAGCAAATAGAAACCATTAAGGCTCCTTCTATTTTAGGTGTTGAAACATCCACAAAGGAAAAAGAACCTGAGCTTGAAATAAAGCTTAACTAACCGTAAACATAAGATAAGGGTATTTTATAGCGGTATCAATTTACGGTGAACCCAACCTTTTATCTACTACTTTCGTGTTATTTTAAGACTAAATTTAGTATCTTTGATACTCAAAAAATAACCATATGAAAAAACTTTACTTTTCTTTTTTATTGATTTTTGGCGGTTTATCAGTATGCAATGCCCAATTATTGACCCAAGCCAACCATGCTCCCGTTGTGGGCGATATGTATCAAACGATACAAATCGATTCAACTGGAATTTCACCAGGAGCTTCAGGTCCAAGTGCTGTATGGACTTTTACAACGCCAACCACAAGAACAATATCTGTAATTAATAGTTATACAACTGTTGCTTCTGTTCCAAGTGGAAGCTTGTATCCGTCGGCTTCTGTTGCAATGACTAATAATACCACCAGAGCTTTTCTGTCTAGTACAGCTACACAGTTAAATTTTTGGGGAGGTAATTTTACCGCTTTATCTCAGAGTGTTGATTATTATTTTTCTTCTCCTGCTAAATACGCAGTTTATCCAATGGCTTATACGAATTCGGCTACTGCTGCTTTTACGGGTTCTCTTCAATCAGGAACCAACAACGGAACAATATCTAACGGAACTTCTACGGTTATCGCCGATGCCGCTGGAACACTTAATCTTCCAATGAGATCATTTTCAAATGTTATGAGAGTAAATACTTATATCGGTTTCGATTTTAGTGTGCCGGCTTTTCTTGCAACAGGGAATGTTAAAGAACAATCTTGGGATTATTATCCAACTTTATCTGATTATCCCTCTACTAAATTATTTCCTCTTTTTAGAATTATTACAACAACTATAACTGTTTCCACACCAACCAATATTGTTCAAACTTCGACTCTTGTTTTATTAAACAAAGATTACCAATACGTAGGTATTAAGGAAAGCGTTAAAGAAATTGCCAGTCTTAATATATTTCCTAACCCTGCAAAAAATAATTTCACTTTAAGTTTTGTGAATGAAAATGCAGATCCTGTTTCTTATGAATTAACAAATACATTAGGACAAAGCATTAAGAAAGAAAATTTAGGAAACGAAAAAGGTTTAGTTAACTACAACATTAATATTACTGATATACAGGCAGGTATTTATTTTGTAAAAGTAAATGCCGGTTTAAAATCATCAACAAAAAAATTAACAATCCAATAAATTAATAACCTATCCCGAAGGGAAACTTTCGGCTAAAACAAAATGTAAAATGAAAAAAATCTACTCTCTGTTTGCAGCTGTAATTTGCATAAGCAGCTTAAATGCACAAACCTTAACACAAGCTAACAACGCGCCAATAGTTGGCGATGTTTTCCAAACTGTCGATTGTAACTCTGTAGGTATTAATCCCGGTGGAGTTGGCGCAGGTCAAACCTGGAATTATTCTACAATGACAATTTTAACCAATACTGTAACTAATACAGGTGTTACGGTTGCTTCTACAGGTAGCGCGTCTACTTATCCGTCAGCAAGTGTTTCCATACAAAGCGGTACAGCTAATGCTTTTTATTCTTCAACGGCATCTTCTTTAAAATATTGGGGTGGCGATGTTAAAGTTGGTGGTCAGAATGTTGTAATGGGTTATTCTGCTCCGGCTTATTATGCCGCATATTCAATGTCATTAGGATCTTCTACAAATTCAGCAGTATCTGGTACTTTAACATCAGTTGCAGGTCCTGGAACTTTTGCAGGTACAAATACTGTAACAGGAGCAGGTACCGGAACTTTAATGTTACCGGGCGGATATAATTTCAATGCTGTACTTAAAGTTACAACCAATACAGCTTTATCCTTTACTACCGGTTTGGGTAATGGTACTTATACTCAAAATAAATACGATTATTACTCTTCGTTATCTAAGTATCCTTTATTAACTATTAAAAACGAAACAATCAGTTCACTTGCAGGTACAACTACTGAAACAGTTGTAACTGTAAACAACAATTATAAAGCTCTTGGAATTACTGAATCTAATATTTCTTTAACTAATGTTAGTGTTTATCCTAATCCTGCAAAAGATAATATCAATTTAAATTTTACTAATGAGAATGCCGAAAACGCTTCTTACCAGATCATTAATGTAATTGGTCAAAATGTTAGATTGCAAAATATCCCGTCAACTAAAGGTGAAACCACTTACAATGTTAATTTAAACGGTATTGAAAGCGGTATTTATTTTATAAAACTGACAGTTGGAAACAAATCATCTGTAAATAAAATTACTGTTCAGTAACAAATTTAGCTCTTAAAAAAGCCCTGCCTGTCATCGTGAGCTTGACGAACGGCAGGGCTTTTTTTTGCTCATTTTCAAGGGCGTTTCAGTCAATAAAAGACCTTTTTAGCATTATTTATTTATCATGAGGCAAAATAAAAGGTAAATTTGTACGTTAAACAAATGTATTTCAGTTAATTGAGGTTATTTATAGGCATACTTTTTTTCTGCTTGGTTTCACTTACCAAAGCTCAGGTTGGTCCACCAAGTTTACGTTGCATTGCGTGTGGCCCTACTGGTGATTTAACACTTACGTGGATAATTCCTCTTGATCCAGGCGGACAATTTTTTAGCTACGAAATTTATCGTTCTGCAGTTTTTGCAGGCCCGTATGTATTTCTTGCATCGGTTAATACTTATACTGCTAACACATATAATGATGCCGGAGCCGCAGGTAATTTACAGGCAAAATATTATTTTATTAAAACACGTTGGGGTGCAGCAGGTACAAACACTTCTGTTGCTTCCGATACTGTGCGCTCTATATATTTAAATTTAGGAGGTGCCGGTACAGGTACTGCAACTTTAGTTTATAATAATTTGCATACACCAAAATTACCAACAACTGCAACTAACTTTACTATTAATAAACAGTTTCCAATTCCGGCCTGGTCGGTTGTTCAAACAACATCATTAACAAATTACTCCGAGGTAATTTCGCGTTGTAACGTTTTTTATAGTTATCAAATTCAGCAAGCTGATGCAAGCGGATGTTTATCTACTTCAAATATTTCGGGTGCTAATTTTAAAGATCAAACTCCTCCTGATGCGGGACCAACACAAGGATTATTGGATTCCGTAAGCGTAAATGCTGCCGGACAAAGTGTTTTGGGCTGGACTGCTTCATCTTATCCTGATTGTTATGCTTATGTAATTTATCAATTTGGTACAACCTGGGCAGCTATTGATACTGTTTATGGAATTAATAATACTATTTATACCACCACTTCAACAATTGCAAGCACCGCTGCAACAAATTACGCAATTGCTTCTTTAGATAGTTGCGGAAATATTGGTCTCATTAGTACAAATCCGCAAAGCACCATGCTTTTAAAAAGTAAATATGATGTTTGTGCACGCACTACTAATCTTACATGGAATGCTTATCAAAATCTTCCTCTGAGTGTTTCGCATTATCAAATTTATTGTTCAACAAATGCCGGTCCGTATTTATATTTAGGCACAAGTACTGTAACCGCTTATCAGCATACAAATTTAACTCCCGGAAAAACTTATTGTTATATTGTACGTGTTTTCAATATATTTGGTGCCATTACATCCAGTTCAAACCGTTCTTGTTTGGTTGCAACTGCACCGCCTTCCAGTTCTTTTGTTTATTTAAAATCAGCAAGTGTAGATCCTGATCAAAGCATAACAGTTACTTTGTATTGCGATACTTTGGTTCCTTGTCAAGGTTTTAATATTTATAAATCGGAAGATGGCGCTTCATTTACTCCGCTTGGATTTGTACCTTATAACGGAAGATCTACTTTGTATTATAACGATCAAAGTGTTTCAACAAGTCAGAAAAGTTATTTTTACAAAGCTGAGGTTCTTGATAGCTGCGGTAATTCGCGTTTCATGAGCAACATTGGTAAAACTATTTTATTGCATGTAAAAAATGACAACGATAAAATATTTAATAATAATTTATATTGGAATGATTATTCTTCATGGACAGCCGGTGTAGCCGGTTATTATGTTTTCAGAATTGTGAATGACGCTGTTAATCCGGTACCAATAGATTTTGTTCCGTATGGTATTTCAACTTATACTGATAATGTAGAGGATATTGTAAAAGAAAGCGGAAAGGTTGGATATTATGTTTCGGCTGTTGAAGGTTTTGGAAATCCTTATGGATTTCAGGCGATGAGCAGTTCAAACATTGGTGAAGCTTATGTAGAGGCGAAGGTATTCGTTCCAAATTCATTTACGCCTAAAGGGGAAAACAGAATTTGGCTGCCGGTAGCGCAGTTTGTTGAAAAAACAGATTACCATGTTACAGTATTTAACCGCTGGGGCGCTAAAGTTTTTGAAACCACTTCTGATACGCAAGGGTGGGATGGTTCAGGAATGGATGATAACACTTATGTTTATTTGATTCAATACAAAAATTCCCGCGGCGAGTTCATAGAGCTAAAGGGTACCGTTACCATGGTTCGGTAAATTTTAGCCACAAAGTCTCAAAAACACAAAATTGCACAAAAGCTTTAGTGGGATTTAGTGTCTTAGTGTTTTAGTGGCAAACTATGAGTAATTAATCCTTTTGATCAGTCCACAATTCTTAACACCCGTCTCGTTTATAAGTATCTTTTTTAATTTTATTTCATTCATAATGTAAAGGTATTTTTGCTTTAATGCGATCACTTTACATCATATTATTTTTAATGAAGCGAACTACGCTCTGCTTCATTATTTTCTGTCTGAGTCTTTCGGTTTTTTCGCAAACTAAAAAGTCTGAAAAGATCACGCGTGTGCTATTTGTATTTGATGCAAGTCGGAGCATGATAAATAATCATGGTAACCTTTCGCGAATGGAAGGCGCCAAAAAATTATTCTATAAGTTTGTTGATAGCTTAGCGGTTTACAAAAACATGCAATTTGCATTGCGGATGTATGGTCATACTGTAAAATATCCTCCGGGTGACTGCAGTGATTCTAAATTAATAATTCCCTTCGGGAAAAATAATATTGCAGCTATAAAACAGAAAGTAAGTGAAGCTACTCCAACCGGCATTACACCGATAGAACATTCGTTAACCGAATCAGCAAATGATTTTCCGGATAACAAAGCAGTGAACATGATCATTTTAATTACGGATGGTATTGAAGAATGTGATGGTGATCCGTGCAAAGCAAGACAAAAATTAATTGAAAAGGGAATTGTGTTCAAGCCATTTATTATTGGGATCGGTTTAACAGTTGAACAAATAAAAACATTTGAATGCGTTGGAACTTATTTTGATTACGATAATGCGAATACGTTTACTGATATCACACAGATCGTTATCAAACAAAAATTAAATAAAACAAGTGCACAGGTAAATTTGCTCGATGTAAATTCAAAACCAAATGAAACAAATGTAAACATGACTTTTTACGACGTAAAAAAGAACCAATACGTTTATAATTACATGCACACTTTAAATTATCAAAATAATCCCGATACACTTTATATTGATGATTATCCAACCTATAAAGTAGTTGCGCATACAATTCCTCCAACCGAAAGCAAAGAAGTTAAACTAACGGTCGGTAAGCATACTATTATACCAATTGATGCGCCGCAGGGTTATTTACAAATCAACCGCGCCATTGGTGTTTATAATTATAATGAAAAAGTAAAATGCATCATCCGCAAAAAAACCGATATGCAAACCCTCAATGTGCAAATGCTTAATTCTACCGAAAAATACATTGTCGGAACTTATGATCTGGAAATTTTAACTTTGCCGCGAACCTATATTTCAGAAAATAATATTGAGCAATCAAAAACAAAAATTGTAGATATAGCCAGTGCGGGTATGTTAACCGTTAAATGTTTGGAAGCGGGCGATGGCAGTATTTTAGAAGAGAAGGATGGTAAATTGGAATGGGTAGTAAATTTAGGACAATCAACGCAGCAACTATTTTATTTGCAGCCCGGAAATTACAGAGTGGAGTGGCGTTCTAAAAGTTTAAAGGGAAGTATTTATACTATCGAAAAAAAATTCAACATCCGTTCCGATCAGCAAACAAATGTTGAATTATATAAGTAAATTTGGCTTATGAAATATACTAACGAAATCACCATTAATAAACCCATTGCAAAAGTTATTGAGTTATTTGATAACCCGGATAATATCGGACAATGGCAGCCAAACTTTGTAAGTTTTGAACATAAGAGCGGGATTAAAGGACAACCCGGTGCAGTTTCCCATTTGAAATATAAGAATGGAAAACGTGAAAATATTTTGGTGGAGACCGTTACAGTGCGGAACCTTCCGCATGAATTTAGCGGAACTTACGAGATGAAAGGGACTGTTTGTCTTGTGAAAAATTATTTTAAAGAAATTGCTCCCGATAAAACGCAGTACATAAGCGAGTCGAAGTGGAAATTCGGTGGCTTCATAAAAGTGATTGCTTTTTTTATGGGAAGCCATTTTAAAAAACAAACTCAAAAATATATTGAGAACTTTAAGAATTTTTCCGAAAGATCCTGACCCGAAAATTCTCCTTTTTTCTTAAAATTAATGTCCTGAAAATCAGTAGTTTTTCACGTCAATATTTATCCTTTTTTTTGGTTTAAAGCTCTGAATATCATTATTTTAAACTTAAATTGCGAATTCCGCTCATAAACCATATATTTGCACCCTTATTTTAACGAAATATTTTTTTAATTTATATAGATTATGCAAAACAAAGGAGCGATTAAGATTTTCGCAATTTTATTAGGATTAGCTTGTATTTTTTACCTTTCTTTTACCTGGGTCACAAGAAGTGTTGAAGCCGATGCGTTAGCGTATGCAGAAGGTATTGTCACTTCACCAAAAAATGTTGCGGCTGCAAAAGAATTTGCCAAAGGTAACACCACAAAAGAGTTAAGCTATATAGATGATCTTAAAACGAAACTTACTGATCGTTATTTGGATTCGGTAAAAATGCTTCCGGTTTACAGTTTGGGTTTTACAGCATATACTTACGAAGAATGTAAAAAACGCGAAATAAATTTAGGTTTGGATCTACGCGGTGGTATGAACGTTACTTTGGAAGTTTCGGTTATTGATATCATCAAAAGTCTTTCTAATAACAGTGCAGATCTTGCTTTTAACCAAGCCTTAGAAGAAACTCAGAAAAATTTCGGTATTGAAAACAATGACGATTTTATTACTTTGTTTTCAAAAAAATATAAAAAAATTGCTCCTAATGGTAAACTGGCTCCTATTTTCCAAACCATAGAAAACAAAGGAAAATTAGCTTATAACGCAACCAACGATGAAGTAATTAAATATATCACTCTAAAAGTTGATGAATCAATTTCAAATGCGGAAAAAACATTCCGCTCTCGTATCGACCGTTTTGGAGTTGCTCAACCCAACATTCAAAAATTAGGGACCGGCGGACGCATCTTGGTAGAATTACCAGGTGTAAAAGACAAAGAACGTGTTCGCGAATTATTACAAGGAACAGCAAATCTTGAATTCTGGGAAACATACGAGAATCAGGAAGTGGCTCAATATTTTGAAGCAGCTAATGGTAAATTGCGCGCGATGTTAAGTCCTGAAACTTTAGCAAAAGATAGTACTAAAACAGATAGCACTAAAGTTGTTGGCGCACCAACTCCTGTAAATGATATTACTAAAGTTGGCAAACCTGATTCGTTAAAAAAAGATTCTGAAAATAAAGTTGCAGATAGTTTAAAGAAAATGGCAGCGAATACGCCTTCGGTTAATCCTCAGGATACTGCAGTTAAAAATTTCCTTAAGCGTTATCCTTTATTCTCACAGTTAGCGCCAATTAAACCAAGTTTATACAGCGATGGCAAGCAACAATTTTTTACACCGGGTCCTGTTGTTGGTTTAGCGTATAGTAAGGAAGATACAGCAAAGGCAAATGAATATTTAAGAAACGAAAAAGTAAGAAGTGCCTTCCCATCGAAAATGAAATTCATGTGGAGCTCTAAAACAAAAGAAAATAAAAATCAGGCAGGCGAAGTTGTTGGCGTGTTCTTTGAATTATACGCGATTAAAACAACTGATCGTAATGGTAAAGCCGCTTTATTTGGTGATATCATTACTGATGCACGAAAAGATTACGATCAAAAAAGCGGAGCTCATCCATACATCAGCATGAGCATGAATTCTGAAGCTGCTTTGAAGTGGAAAAATTTAACGAAGGCTAATATGCCGCAAGGTAACAAGCAAGGTCGCTGCATTGCCGTTGTAATGGATAATATGGTGTATTCATCACCACGCGTACAATCTGAAATTGCAGGCGGACAATCACAGATCACGGGAGATTTTACCAATGAAGAAGCAGATGCCTTAGTAGCTATTTTAAGTGCAGGTAAATTACCGGCACCGGCGCGTATTGTTGAAGAAAGTGTTGTTGGTCCTACTCTAGGACAAGAAGCAATTGATTCAGGTTTAGTTTCGTTTGCAATTGCTTTGCTGGTGATCTTGGTTTTCATGGCATTGTATTATAACAAATCAGGTTTGGTTGCAAACATTGCACTCGTTGCCAATATGTTTTTCATTATGGGAGTGCTCACCTCGCTAGGTGCGGTATTAACATTACCGGGTATTGCGGGTATAGTATTAACGATCGGTTTAGCGGTGGATGCAAACATTCTAATTTTCGAGCGTGTGCGTGAAGAACTCGCGCTTGGTAAATCAACAGCGCAATCTATTAAAGAAGGGTTCAAACACGCCATGAGTTCGATCATCGACTCAAACGTTACATTAGCAATTTTAGCGGTTATCTTAATGGTGTTTGGTACCGGTCCGGTGCAAGGTTTTGCTACCACATTATTAATTGGTATTGGCGCTTCATTATTCTCAGCTATTTTAATTACACGTGTTATTTTCGATTGGATGTTAGATCGTAAAATGGAAATTCCATTCGACAACAATTTTACACGTAACGCGTTTAAAAATGTGCATATTGATTTCGTTGCGAAACGTAAAATTTATTATGCATTATCATCTTTAGTAATTATTACCGGTGTTGTATTCTATATGAAGAATGGTGGTTTTAAATTAGGTGTTGATTTTAAAGGCGGAAGAACTTACCAGGTGCGCTTTGAAAAAGACATGAAAGTGGATGATGTTGGAAAATGTTTAGCAAAAGCATTTAATGGCGCGCCGCAAGTAAAAACTTTAGGAAGCGCTAATCAGGTTAAGATCACAACTACATTCCGTGTTTCTGACAATGCAGCTACTGCAGATAAGGAAGTGGAAGATGCATTGAACACAAGTTTAAAAACTTTAAACACAAAATACGAAATTGTACAGCAACAAAAAGTAGGACCAACGATAGCAACCGATATTTTATACGGAGCGTATGGTGCGATCTTATTTTCTTGTTTAGTAATGTTCTTATACATTGTTGTTCGATTTAAGAAGTGGCAATATGGTTTGGGTTCGGTTGTGGCTTTATTCCACGACGTACTCATTGTATTATCTTTCTACACGATCTTTGATGGTATCTTACCATTTGATCTGGAGATCGGTCAGGATTTCATTGCAGCGATCCTAACGGTTATGGGCTATACCATGACAGAGACTGTGGTTGTGTTCGATAGGATCCGTGAGCGTTTAGCAGATAGCGGTGGTAAAGGTGATCAGCCTGGCGAAGAGCGTAACAAGCTTATCAACTTTGCATTGAACAGCACATTAAGCCGTACCATCTTAACATCTTTAACTGTATTTTTCGTATTATTAGTGATCTTCATCTGGGGCGGCGAAAGCATCCGCGGATTTATTTTCGCATTGTTAATTGGACGTGTTATCGGTACTTACTCATCATTATGTATTTCCACACCAATAGTTGTTGATTTTGATAAGAAGGGGAAGGTTTAATTAAAAGTATTTATAAGATAAAAGGCGTTTCAATTTGAAACGCCTTTTTTATTTTCTGTATGAAGAATAACGGTAGCTGAGCTTGTCGAAGCCACTTTAATTAAGACAATTTCTTCAACGCCGCTCTCAAATTACTGATCACTCCATCAACATCCTCAATTTTACAAGTACCAACTGAGAGGCGGTACCAAGATGAATCATCATCAGTACCAAAAGCGTAAAATGGAACAACGGCTACTTTAGCTTCATCTAAAATATATTTGGTTACATCCTTAGTAGTTTCTAAAATTTTTCCTTCCGCGGTTTTTTGTCCGTGCAGTTTAAAACGTATACTTAAATAAATAGCGGCTTGCGGTGTAACGGCATCAACATTGTAACCTTCGGATCTTAATTGCTGAAAGCCTTTGTAAAATCCTTCGAGTAGTGGGCTGATCTTTTTCTTTTGTGCGGCGACATAAGTATCGTACTGATTTAAATTGCTTAGATATTTTGCAGTTGCCATTTGTTCTGCTTTTGGTGCCCAGGCGCCAATGTGCGTTAAAATAGCTTTCATCTTATCAATTATTTTTTTCGGACCCATGCTCCAGCCAACGCGAACGCCTGTTGCAGCCAATGATTTTGAAATGCCATCAACAAACACAGTATAATTTTTCATTTCCGGACGAAGAGAAACAGGGTCGTAATGTTTGGTGCTGCCGTGTGTTAATGCCCAATAAATTTGGTCATACATTAAGTAAACGGGTTTTGCATCAGGGCTGCGGCGGATATTCTCTGCCAAGATCAGATCGCAAATTTCTTCCAAACCTTTTTTGCTAAAAACAGTCCCGGTTGGATTTTGCGGTGAACACAATGCAATTAAATTCGCTTCCTGCATGTATGGTTTTATGTCGGCTGCATCAGGCATAAAATTTTGACGGCGTGTTGCTTGCACAACAATTGCTTTTGCGCCATTTAAATAAGTGTAATGATTATTGTTCCAGGATGGTACTGCAAAAACTACAGTATCGTTCGGATCAACAAGTGTGCGGAAAATACTGTAGATAACAGGACGAGCACCGCAAGCAATTAGAATTTCATCAGCTTTGTAATCTAAGCCGCCGCGCTCTTTTAATAATTTTGAAACTGCTTCGCGCAATTCGGGCATGCCATCTGCTGCAGGATAATTTGTTTGATCATCAAAATAAGCGTCAACAATATTTTGTTTTAACTCGGCAGGAATCGGAAATACTTTCGGATTAAAATCGCCAATGGTTAAATTGTAAATTTTTTCTCCTTTTTTTATTTTCTCGTTTACTTCAGCAGCAAGTTTAATGATCTCAGAACCTATAATATTTTCAGATAGTTTCGAAACTTTCAGATCCAACGGTTTTTGTGCAGCACTCATGGTTCAATTAATTTTGGCAAACCTAAATTATTTCTAAATACTTTAAAAGTGATTGAGGTAAAACTAATAATTTACTATCAACAGAAAAGAAAAACTGATAATCAGAAAAAAGCTGAAATTATAATAATATCTCCGAACTAGGGAATTAAACTCCTTTTTCCGTTTTTTCAGGTTTCAGCTTCCTTTTGACCTAAAAAATACCTAAAATCCAACTAAAAACGTTTAGGATTTAGCTGTTTAAACCGTGTATTTGGTCGAATTTAGGAATTTCCTCTTGACTAAATCAATTTAATTGACAATATTTACTAAGGCAAAAGAATCTAAATATTCTAAATAATTTTAGATATTTTAGATTGATAAATTAAGACCAATGAAAAGATTGCAATTAGAAGATCTTTCGAAACAGCTAGGGTATTCAAAAACCCTGATCTCGATGGTGCTTAACGGTAAAGCCGATCAATATGGTATCAGCAAAAAAACACAAGCTATAGTTTTAGATGCAGTTTCAAAATTAGATTACACACCAAATAAATTTGCAAGAGCTTTAAGAACCGGTAAAAGTAATTTCATTGGATTAATTGTAGCTGATATTTCAAATACATTTTATTCAACCATTGCAAAAAATATTGAAGGAACTTTATTCCATCGTGGCTATAATTTAATGGTGTGCAGCAGTGATGAAGATGAAGATCGCGAGAAAAAATTGATCGACATGATGATCAATCAACAAGGTGTTGATGGGATTATTTTAGCCTCTACATTTAAAAGCGCTGATTATTTTAATAACCCGCGCTTCACAAAAACACCTTTAGTTTTTATCGACCGTATCTTACCTTTATTTAACGGAAATTTTGTTGTAACCGATAACTACGGCGGCTCGAAAGAAATTGTTGAAGCTTTAATTAAAAAGGGGTGTAAAAAAATTCTTTGCCTATCAATTACGCCTTCTTATATAAGTACTATCGACGACCGAATAAAAGGTTACACAGATTCTGTTGAGAAATTCACTTTAAATTTAAGCGATGAATTTATTGTACCGATCAACTACAACAAAATTCAGGAAGATACTTTAAGCGCCTTAAAGAAAATGTTTTTTCTCCATGCTGATATTGATGCAATTTATGCATTAAACAACCATTTAGCAGTAGCAACTCTTAAAGCTTTTAAAGATAAATCTATCAGTAAATATTACGATAATGTTCAGTTAGCGTGTTTTGATGATATTGAATTATTTAATTTGGTTGATAAACCGATACTTTCAGTATCACAACCGGTTGATGACATTGGCCGTAATGCAACTTTGTTAACGCTTGATATCATTGATGGTAAAAAAGAAAATAAATCGATGATCGTATTGCCAACCTCACTGATTGTTCGCTAACTCTTCGAATAGCTCCACTTCGGTTAAAGGATTAAAAAGATAAATTGTACCAGTAGAAATTTCGGTGCAGCGAAAACGTTTTCGTATACGTTCACCTTTTTGAAAAATTTTATTCCCGTTATATAAAAAAACACTTTTATAAGGAAGGTATTCTAAAAAAACCTGACCTTCATTTTCATCATACAACTTTAAAGTTCGCAGCAAATGTGTATCAGTGCAACTTGATGCCGCAGGATTTTGAATGTACTGTCTGATCGCATATAACACATCGATCGGAAAAATTTCAGGCGCTAAAAAAGGCTGCATTAAAATTTTAAATTCGTTTTTCCATTCTTGTCCATGCGGCGCTACTGTGTTTTTAAATTTATTGAAAGTAGTAAGATGCGCAACTTCATGAATAAGTGTAATTAAAAAAGAATATTTATTTAAATTATGATTTACGGTTATTACATGGTTCATCCCTTTTTGTGGCGATGAGTAGTCGCCTAATTTGGTACTGCGCTCTTTTTTAATTTTCAATTTAAAATCATAATCTACGATCCATGCAGCAATGGGTTCAACGGCAGGTTCAGGAATGTATTTTCTTAATACAAAACAATTTTTTTCGAATTGTGCCAAACGCGCGTTCATGCATTAAAGTTACGGGAGAAATAAAACGCTATTAGGTTTTTAACCAGAAATTTTCAACAGATTAATGTCGGTGGTGCTTAATAAACTCATCAAAGGGAATTCCCTTGCTAAATTTGTCAGAATAAATATAGGCTTTAATAACCTGAGCCCATTGTTTCGGAGTTTTAGATTCATCCAATAATTTGTGAGAGATGGGAGGGCCAAATTGAATATGTATATCTTTATTAGACTGACTAAACATTTCGTCGGGTAAAAAAAACATTTCGATATTAGCTTTTATTCCCAAACGTTTTCGCCACATAGCAAAATTGTAAAAGAATTTAGAGTTTTGTCCATGAATATAGGTTGGAATAATTGGACTGCCATATTGCAGCGCCTTACTCACAAAACTTTTTTTCCATTCCAGATCCCGTATCATACCTTTTTGTTTTCTGGAAACTAATCCTGCCGGAAAAACTAAAATTGCTTTTTCTGTTGAGTATTCATCAACTACCACTTTTAATGCTGAGTTAGATGAGTTCCCAACTTTATTTACACCCACAAATAGATCACCATAATTTTCTAAATTTTTCAAAACATCATTTACAAAAAAAACAGTGTCTTTCCGTACCTGACTCACTGCATGGATAAGCGCCATTCCATCTAAACCACCAAGGGGATGATTCGCGGCAATAATTACTTTTCCTTTCGATGGAATATTTTCTAAACCATGCCACTTCACTTTTGCACCAACATAATCTAAACCCGCTTTATTAAAATCGTGACCATACTTATCCTGCATGATGTGAATGCCATAATTTATATCATCCTGATGTAATTTCCGGATAATATAATTGAGGATAAAGCCGGGAAGATATTTATGCAGCTTAGGACTTTTGGTTTTCAAAACCTGCTTAATATCTACGTGTTTTTTGTAAGTCATTGAGTTTGCAAAGTTAGCAAAGCATTGTTAATATCCTCCGCCAGTTTTTAACAGCCTTTTTGCTTTTTCTGATTTTATCGGAAGCGCTGTATGGCTTGTCAAATCAGCGTTTCAAGAGCTTATCCTAAAAAATTCCTTACTAAAAAAACCGCCACAAAACTATTAACAATTATCAAGTTATAAACAAAAGTGGTAAAAAATGGGTAAAAGTGGAATAAAGTGGTAAAAATTTAGGTATTTTTGACCCCAACGTATAAAACGCACTAATGACCAGCCTGATAGGAGAATTTGATTGTAAAATGGATGCCAAAGGCCGTATCATGTTTCCTGTGAATCTCAGGAAGCAGCTGGAAGTTGCTTTTGATACGGGTTTTGTAATTAACCGGAACCTTCATCAAAAATGTTTGGTGCTTTATCCGATCGTGGAGTGGAGCAGATTGAATAAAAAATTAAGCAAACTAAATCGGCTCATAAAGGCAAACGATGTGTTTGTTCGAAAATTTGCAGGTGGTGCGACAGCCTGTGATGCCGATGTGCAAGGACGAATCTTATTACCAAAAGCTTTAACCGATTATGCCGGAATAAAAAACGATGTAAAAGTTTTAGGCAGCAACAATGTAATTGAAATATGGGATAAGAAATTATATGAAGAGTTCTTAAACCAGGATATAAATATTGAAAAATTAGCAGAAGATGTGTTGGGTGGATTAAATTTTAACGATGACGATGGTGAGTAATCATTATCACATCCCCGTTCTTTTACAAGCATGTGTTGATAGCCTTCAAATAGATCCTAACGGAATTTATGTCGACTTAACTTTTGGCGGTGGTGGTCACTCGAAAGAAATTCTCAAACATCTTGGAAAAGATGGAAAATTAATTTCGTTTGATCAGGATGAAGATGCCATTAAAAATGTTCCGGATGATGAGCGATTAATTTTTGTACAGCAAAATTTTCGTCACCTTAAAAATTATCTCCGTTTAAACGGCGTAACAAAAGTGGATGGCATTTTAGGTGATCTTGGTGTTTCATCGCATCAGTTTGATGTAGCGGAAAGAGGTTTCTCAATCCGCTTAGACGCAGAACTGGATATGCGGATGAACCAAAGCAGTGATCTATCAGCCTATAACGTGATCAATGAATATGATGAGAAAGAACTCACTTTCATTTTTAGAACGTACGGCGAATTAGATAACGCTTACAAACTCGCAAAATTAATTTGTGAAGAAAGGGAAATAGAACCAATAAAAACTATTGATGAGTTCAAGAAAGCAATTTCGTCGTGCACACCAAAGTTTGAAGCGAACCG
>DATMPR010000008.1:0-5752 GCA_035567575.1 Bacteroidia bacterium | reverse complement strand
TTGCATTTAGTAATTTATTTTATATTTCTTTCTTATTCAGAACTCCGGAGTTCAGATATGTTTTGCCGAGTTCACTAATATTCATGTGCTTTTGCGGAATAGTTCTTGATGCAGGTTGGGATCTCGTAAAACGAAAAATCATTTCTGCAAAACAATGATCGTTTCCCTGCTGTCAGACGGCTCGATCCATTCAACAATGTTTTTTTCAAAACCTGAAAAACCTTCCTTTAAAGTTTCTTTTGTGAATTTTATTTTTGATTGTCCGGTTTTTGCTTTCGACATGAAAGCACCAAATGAAGAAACAAAACTATTCCCGGAATTGCTTAGGTTTTGAATGTTCTCCGAAATTATTAATTGCTTATTCGTGCTTTGCAAAACTTTTTTAATTATCTCAACATGGTGAGGTATGACATACATGATCCCGCACTGGATCAAAATATGATCACTTTGCGGAATTTCATCCTTCATAATATCAATTACAAAAGAATTAATGTTTTTTGCTTTAGCGGCATTTACAAAAACAGGATTCACATCGCCACAGGAATAATTTATATTTTTATTTTTAAGGTAATGCTCATAAAAATACAAATCGCCCATGCAAAGTTCCAGTAATTGACAATTATCCGGAATTAATTTTGATAAATTGGCGTACCTGCTCTCATAAAAAGTGCCGTACAATTTCTTCATGGCAAACTCATAGAATTTCGGATGCCAGTAAATAGGACTTTGCATTTTACTCTGCTTTATAATGAAGTAATGTTTCCATCTACTTAATGCTTTAATTTTCTCCTGTACTTCATTAATTCCTTAAAATAATGAACTGAATCGCTAATTACTTTTACTGTTGATTTTTTTGTGTTGTCTCTCAAAAATTCAACATCGATCTCAGCCACTTTTAGCTTGTTGCGAAAACAATACATCATGAATTCGGTATCCCAGAACCAATGATCGTTTGATCTCTCTTTAAAAAAAGACTCTACTGCTTCTCTCCTAAAAAACTTGTAACCTACCTCTGTATCCTGATAATTATGCTTTAGTATTTTTTTGTTCAATGAACGATAAGAATTGCTTAAAAAATTACGGATCAAAGCCTTTATAATGGTTTTTGAATAATATTTCCGGTTACCAATAACCACATCGTGGTTTTCCAGACTCTGAACAAATGAATTAATATATCTTGGACTTACTTCAAGATCCACGTCTATAAAGCCCACAATTTCTCCTTTAGCAACATTAAATCCGCTTTTCACCGCAGCACCCCTGCCCCTGTTTTTTTCGTGATAAATAAATTTCGAATTCTTTAAAGTAGTTTCGAGTTTTTTCAGTAACACATTTGTAGCGTCAGTGCTTCTATCGCACACAAAAATAAATTCATATTCAAATTTAAAATCCAGGCTTTGTTCTGTCAAAACCTGAACGCTGTACATAAGATGTTCAGCTTCGTTGTAACACGGTAATATAATAGAAACAGTTTTACCGTTCATAAATCAAAATCTGACAGAGGTCTAATTTTTAGTAACAATTCAATTAGTCTAGAGGTAAATATAGTTTCTGTTTTTGAGAAAACCTAATAGTCTTTTGAAAGAATTTCTACCCGTTTTCAGGCATACTAGCCAAACAATAGATGAAAAAATCCCCGTTTTTTAGACCGAGGATACTTAAACCTTTGTATTAGTAATTATCTCACGACAATGATCTTTTTAGTTTCAGTTATTGCTTCCGGTTTAATAATTACATAATAAATTCCGCTATGAAATGTATCTAAAAAAATTCCTGACCTTGCTCTTTAATTCCTTTTTGGGAATAAATAACTTTACCTAACATATTAATGATGCTAACTGTTTTGTTTTTACCCCCTTCGGAATTTACAAAAAAATTCAAACTGAGACACTACCTAAACTTTAGAAGATGTTTCGTTTTGAGAAATGTTTCCAATCGAGCAGTTAATGGATGATCCTATAAAAGTTTTTTCATGGATTAAATTTTATTTTTTAAACCTACTCGATTCATTTTTATAAATAATTGATTTGATGCCTAACTCCTTTATCCGTTTACTCTGATCTTCAAAATAATGAGTAGATAAGGTTTCTGAGGGTTCTTAATCAAAAAAGTGAGTATTTTTACAATTTATTGACAAAAAATAGGGGGTATGTTACAAAAAAGTTAATAATTACCTTGTTCACCCCCCTAAAAACTGATACATTTGCTGAAAATTATCGAAAATTATGACAAATCGCCGTATTTTAGCCATGCAAGACGTTGTAAAACGCACCCCGATGGAGTTTAGCCATCCTGGCAAACACATTTCAGAATATTTTGGTGCCAACGTTTTTGGTATCGATTCCATGCGTGAATTCCTTTCGGAAGAAGCTTTTAATAGTGTAAAAGAAGCCATGGAAAAAGGTTCTACCATCGACCGGAAAATGGCCGATCAGGTAGCTGCCTGTATGAAAGCGTGGGCTCAAAGTAAAGGCGTAACTCATTATACACACTGGTTTCAGCCTTTAACAGGAACAACAGCCGAAAAACACGACGGCTTTTTTGAACCGATCGGAGGCGGTCGCGCTATCGAGCGTTTTAGCGGAAGTCAGTTAGTACAACAAGAACCGGATGCATCTTCTTTTCCCAACGGCGGCGTAAGAAGCACATTTGAAGCGCGTGGTTACACAGCATGGGATCCAACATCACCCGCATTTATTTGGGGAAATATACTTTGCATACCAACTATTTTCGTTTCGTATACAGGCGAGGCTCTTGATTTTAAAACACCTTTATTAAAATCTTTATCTGTGTTAGATAAAGCCGCGACAGAAGTTTGTCAATACTTTGATAAGAACGTAACTAAAGTAATTGGCACATTAGGGTGGGAACAAGAATATTTTTTAATTGATGCAGCTTTATATCACATCCGCTACGATCTGCAACAAACAGGTCGTACACTATTTGGACATGCTCCTGCAAAAGGTCAGCAGTTAGAAGATCACTATTGGGGTTCAATTCCTGATAGAGCTTCGGCTTACATGCGTGATTTTGAATATGAGTGTCATTTATTAGGAATACCTGTCCGTACTCGTCACAATGAAGTAGCGCCCGCACAATTTGAGTGCGCTCCGGTGTTCGAAGAAATTAATATTGCTGTTGATCATAACCAGTTATTAATGGATGTGATGGAGAAAGTTGCAATCCGCCATAACTTCCGCGTGTTGTTGCACGAAAAACCTTACGCAGGTGTTAACGGAAGCGGCAAACATAATAACTGGAGTTTAGCAACAAGCGCGGGAAAAAATTTATTGAGTCCGGGTAAAACACCAAAAACGAACTTACAATTCCTTACATTTTTTATTAATACAGTAAAAGCAGTTTACGAACACGCGGATCTTATGCGCGCTTGCATTGCATCGGCAAATAATGATCACCGTTTAGGCGCAAACGAAGCACCTCCTGCTATTATGAGCGTGTTCTTAGGTGAACAATTAAACAAAATATTAGATGAGATCGAAAAAAGTGTCGGCGATAAAAAATTAACTCCTGAAGCAAAAACAGCTCTTAAATTAAGCATAGGAAAAATTCCGGATATATTATTGGATAATACTGATAGAAACAGAACATCACCATTTGCTTTTACAGGAAATAAATTTGAATTCCGCGCCGTTGGTTCATCAGCAAACTGTGCAGGAGCAATGGTGGTTTTAAATTCAATTGTTGCGCAACAATTAATTGAGTTTAAAACCGAGGTTGATGGTTTAATGGAAAAGAAAATGGATAAAGATGACGCGATCTTCCAGGTATTAAAACGCTATATCATTGAATCGAAAAAGATCCGTTTTGAAGGAAATGGTTATGGTGATGAATGGAAAGCAGAAGCTAAAAAACGCGGTTTAAATAATATCCCGACAACCCCGGGAGCATTGGAAGCTTTTGTAAGCAAGAAAACTTTAAATCTTTTTGATAGTCTTGGTATTTTAAATCACCGCGAACAAGAATCGCGTTACGAAATTTATTTAGAGACCTACACTAAAAAAATACAAATTGAAAGCAGAATTATTGCGGACATGGTAGATAACCAAATTATCCCATCGGCTCTTACTTACCAAAAAGTATTAATTGATAATGTAAGCGGACTGAAAAATATTTTAGATGGTGCAGATTATAAAAAAGCATCCGACACTCAAATAAATTTAATTAAAGAAATCAGCGAACGTGTTGCATTAATTAAGAAAAATGCAGATGCCATGACTGAAGAACGCAAAAAAGCTAATACTTTAGACAGTCACAAAAAACAAGCACACGCTTATTGCGATAAGGTAAAAGGATATTTTGACGAAATCCGTTACAATGTGGATAAATTAGAAAACATTGTTGACGATACAACATGGCCTTTACCGAAGTATAGAGAGATGCTTTATTTAAGATAGCTGTATATTGACGATTTAAAAGATTTACGATTGCTTTAATTGTAATTGTAAATCTAAAAATTGTAAATTAACTAGCCTTTGATCTTCACCATTCCCTGTGCCATCTTTACTGCTTCGTAAAGATTTACAATTCCGCCCGACTTAGTTAATTCATCGAACTCAATTAATTCGTCTTTAGTGCCTGGCTTAATTACTTTGTTTTCTTTATATTCTTTACGACTCGACTCTACTAAGATCTTTTTAATTTGTTTTGGAGTTAACTCAGGGTAATACGATTTTAAAACACTTGCTACTCCTGCTACAACCGGTGCTGCCATACTTGTTCCGCTTGCATCTTTGTATTTTCCTTCAGGCACTGTAGAATAAATATCTACACCCGGCGAAAACAGATCGGAAGTCTTTTTTCCGTAATTACTAAATGATGCGGGCATTTTTTCGCCGGACTGCCAGCTTAATGCAGAAATATCCATAAAATTACTCGCTTGTTTTTTACTGCCTTCAAATTTTTTGCAAGGGTAATGTGTTGTTACATCAATATTAATTCCATCATTACCTGCAGCGTGAATTAATAACACACCTTTACTCTCAGCATATTTTACAGCTTCGTCAACTACTTTTTTATCCCAGCTGTATTTTTTTCCGAAACTCATATTTAAAATTACTGCTCCATTATCAACTGCATAGCGGATGGCATTTGCAATATCCTTATCACGCTCGTCACCATTAGGAACGCAGCGTACGCTCATAATTTTTACATTATCTGCAATTCCATCCATTCCAATTCCGTTTTTTCGTGAAGCTGCAATAATTCCGGCAACATGTGTTCCATGAAAACTAAACGGACCTTTGCAATCGCTATTACCATAATAATGTTCATTACTATTTGCGTAATCATCTCCGACAATTGAACGCGGATCAAAATCTAAATTCAAAGACGAACTTACCAGATCATCAATTTGTTTGTAGCCATCTGCAATTTCATCCATTATATCCAGCAAATTTCCGTCAGGCTGTTGTGCCATCATGCTTGTTGCTAAAAATTTTCCCTGCTTATCTTTTTGCTCTTTAGGTTCGTATTTTTTTATGGCTTCTGCATCAATTTTAGTTACACCGGCATCTTTTAATTCTTTTATCATTCCGCTTAATGCATCCTGATAAAATTTGAGCTGATTTAATGTAGTTTGATATTCTTCTTTTTGTTTATTGTAATCTTCTTTAATTGTATTGTACAATGCAAATTCTTTTTTCTCTTCTTTACTGGTCAGATCTTTCTCTGTTTTACCTTCGTATTTTGGTTTGTAGAATCTATAGAGACGAGTCACTTCCAAATTATCTTT
>DATMPR010000007.1:0-2559 GCA_035567575.1 Bacteroidia bacterium | reverse complement strand
TCACAAAACCTATACAAAAAATGCTGAAGTGGATATTATAGCTAAATTGTAAACAAAATTAAGGCCTTGCTTCCTTCCAAAATAAAAACCTTCCTTTTCAAACACAAGATCAAACTCTCCGTTATTTTTCTGGTAGGTTTGGTTTATTGGTGGTGGCTGCCATCCAAATTATTTGATAAACCTTGCAGCACGGTTTTGGTAGATGTGAATAATCAATTATTGTCGGCGCAAATTGCGAGTGACGGACAATGGCGGTATCCGCAAAATGATAGTCTTCCTGCGAAATTTGTGGAGTGTATTACTTTGTTTGAGGATGAATATTTTTATCGTCACCCCGGCATTAATCCTGTTTCCATTTTCAAATCCATTAAACGGAATATAAGTTCAGGGAAAGTAAAGAGTGGTGGAAGTACTATCACTATGCAAGTCGCACGCATGATGCGGGGAAACCAAAGCAGAAATTATTATCACAAAATAATTGAAATGCTATTGGCAATTCGGATTGAGTTATCTTATAAAAAATCAAGTATCTTAAATGCTTATGCAAGCAATGCGCCGTTTGGAAGTAATGTAGTTGGTTTGTCTGCTGCATCGTGGCGGTATTTTGGCCGGAGTGAATTTAAATTAAGCTGGGGGGAGAGTGCTTTGTTAGCGGTACTGCCCAATTCTCCCTCTTTAATTTATCCCGGTAAAAATCATGATAGGTTATTGAAAAAAAGAAATTCGCTCTTAAAAAAACTTTGTGATAAAAAAATAATTGATGAACCTACTTATAAATTATCTCTCGAAGAACCTTTACCCGATAAACCATTCCCAATACCGCAATTAGCGAATCATTTATTGAACCGTTGTATCAACGAAAAAGGCGGCCAACAAATTTTCAGGTCAACCATAAATAAAAATCTGCAGGTTCAGGTTTCTGAACAATTAAACAAGCACACTAAAAATTTATCGTCAAACCAAATTCACAATGCTTGTGCTTTAGTTATAGAAACAGAAACAGGAAATGTTTTGGCTTACATTGGAAATAGCTACTCCGAAAAAAATGAACACGAGAATTATGTGGATGTAATTAGCGCACCAAGAAGCACGGGCAGTATATTAAAACCATTTTTGTATGCCTTTATGCTGAATGAAAATAAAATTCTTCCGGCATCTTTATTGGAAGATATTCCAACGCAAATTGGTTCTTATGCGCCTAAGAATTTTAATTTATCTTATGATGGTTTGGTTCCAGCTAATCAAGCCATCGCGCGGTCTTTAAATGTTCCCGCTGTCAAAATGTTATTGGAATATGGCACAGCAAAATTTCATTACCGGTTAAAACAATTGGGGTTCAAAAATTTTAATAAGCCAACTCAGCATTATGGTCTGTCATTAATTTTAGGAGGAGGAGAAGCAACACTTTGGGATATTTCGGGAGCATATTCTTCAATGGGCAGAAGTTTATTGTCGTATTCCAATTCCAGAAATAAATATGCACCAAATAATTATCATCCTTTAATTTATTTACAAAACGAAACGCTGCAGCGGAAAACTGCAACGCAAAAAGGAGATGTATTAAAAGCTTCAAGTATTTGGTTTGCGTTTAGTGCTATGACGGAATTAATTCGTCCGCAAGATTATGTTGGCTGGCAACAATTTTTATCACGCACAAAAATTGCATGGAAAACAGGAACGAGTTATGGTTTCAGAGATGCTTGGGCAGTCGGCATAAATGCAAAATATACAGTAGCAGTTTGGGTTGGTAATGCAGATGGTGAAGGACGACCTGAACTAACGGGCACCGGCGCTGCGGCACCTTTAATGTTCTCCATATTTAATTTATTGAGTGATAAAAAGTGGTTTTCAAAACCAACTTCTGATATGATCTCTTTAAAAGTTTGTCAGGCAAGTGGATTTAAAGCATCGGAAAATTGTCCGGACGTAAATAACCAACTTGTCCCAGGCGGAAGTGAAAAAACAATGGTGTGTCCGTATCATAAAATTATTCATTTAGATGAAACCGGAAAATACCGCGTGAACAGTAATTGTTATTCGGTAAACAAAATGAAACACGTGCCTTGGTTTGTTGTCTCGCCGATCCAAGAATATTTTTACAAACAGCACAGTTTGTTTTACAAACCATTGCCCGATTATTCACCTGAATGTGCCAGCGAATTAAATATTCATCAACTCGAAATTATTTATCCTCGCGAAGGATTTAAAATTTATATTCCTGTAAACGAAAGCGGTGAGCAAGGAAAATGTATTTTAAAAGCGACTCACAAAAACAATAACGCAATTTTATTCTGGCAGCTTGATGAAAATTTTGTCGGCACCACGCAAAGATTTCACCAGATCTCAATTTTGCCGGATGTAGGAAAACATACGTTGAGCATAACAGATAATGAGGGAGAAACGACTCAGGTGAAGTTTGAGGTAATTGGGAAATAGTTATTGGGTTGTGAGGTTGTTAGTTGTGATGCTTTTAATTATTAACTTAGTAACCATTAACCTAATAACTTTCCTTAATTCATAATTAATTCAGGCATTCCCACCGGAGCGAAATCATAAAAG
>DATMPR010000006.1:0-5364 GCA_035567575.1 Bacteroidia bacterium | reverse complement strand
TCCAACTTTATCCGACCGGTATAAAAAACGCAAACCATTTTTAATAATTTGTTGTGTTGCTGCTCTTGCAGTATTGTATCCGTTATGTACAATGAGCGGACTTGTTCCGCTTTATATTTTAGGCGGCTTAATGGGTTTCTTTTTTTTACCGGGATACGCATTGTTTTTGGCCATGTGCGAAGAACTTGCAGGTGCAGAAAAAGCGGGAGCTGCGACAGGTATATTAATGTTATTTGGTAATGCAGGAGCTGTTGTAACAATTGTATTAATGCCTGTAGTAAATGGCGAAGGCGGTTCCTGGATGAATTCGGTTTACTTATTATTTGCTTTAATGGCCATTACCCTCTTAATGATCGTGGGAAAATTAAAAGAAGCGGTTTTATAATTTGGTTTTTCATTATCAATAAAAAGAATCATTACTTTTGTGTGACCAATAATTAAACTCAATGATATCCATTATTAAGGTAGATTCGCCAAAACTAATAAAAGAGTTCATTGATTTCCCTCATGATCTATATAAAAATGATCCGAATTATGTTCCTGAATTATATGTTGCACAAAAAGATCTGTTAGATCCAAAAAAACATCCGTTTTACGAACACTCCAAATTAGATTTATTTTTAGCTTATAAGGATAATAAATTAGCCGGCCGTATTGCAGCAATAAGAAACAACAATCATATTAATTTTACAGGAAATAAAGATGGTTTTTTTGGGTTCTTTGAAGCTATAAACGATTATGAAGTAGCGAAAAGTTTATTTGATACAGCGGTTAACTGGATAAAAAAAGAAGGGCTCACTAATGTGATCGGCCCTACAAGTTTTTCAACCAATGAAATTTTTGGATGGCATCTTGATGCCTACGATCTGCCGCCAATGGTAAGCATGGCTTACAATAAAGATTATTATCCCGGGTTTGCCGACCGTTACGGCTTTAAAAAGAAAACCGACCACTTCGCTTATTACATGAGCGATGAAAGCATTTCCGAAAAAGCAATTCGCGTTTGTGATGCTTTTGAAGCGCGGTTAAAAACAAAAGGTATTGTGATCAGAACAGTAAACATGAAAAAATTTACTGAAGAAGCCGAAAAATCGCATGAGGTGTATAATTCCGCCTGGGATAAAAACACCGGCTTTGTTCCTATGACCTATAACGAGTTTATGCATTTGTGCAAAGAAATGAAAACCATAATGAATCCTGAATTATGTTTTTTAGCGGAACATGATGGTAAATTAATTGGGTTTTCTTTCTCATTTCCTGACATAAACCAAGTGTTGAAAGATGTGAAAAGAGGTCGTTTATTACCTTTCGGGATTTTTAAATTATTATTTAACAGAGGAAAAATAAATAAAATGCGCGTAGTTGTTCTTGGTGTTATTGAAGGGTATCGCAAACTAGGAATTGAAGCCTGTTTTTATGCGAAAACAATTACCGCCGCGAAAAAAAATAATATAACAGGCGCTGAAGCATCTTTAATTTTAGAAAACAACGAGATGATGAATCAGGGTCTGGTTAATATTAACGCTAAGATCTATAAAACATACAGATTATATCAACTGCCTTTATAATTTGAAAAATAAAACCGGTTATAGTTTTTTTAAAGTCCTCTCTCCTCTCGATATTGGAACCATCTTTTACGTTTTATTTTCAACTATTTTCATTTGTGTTGCTGCGTCTTCCATAAAAGATGTTTGGACTCATTTTGCTTTAAGAGTAGCTATTATTTGTTTAATAGTTATTCTGGCTATTCTAAATAAAAAATTTCCAAACAAAATACTGTTACTGCTTAAAAACACTTATCCTTTACTATTTCTGAATTACTTTTACGCAGAAACAGCTTTTATAAAAAATATTATTTTTGATACCGACCTGGATATTTATTTTATGCGGATCGATCAGTGGCTGTTTGGATGCCAGCCCGCTATAGAGTTTTCAAAATTTATGCCTCAAGCATGGTTTTATGAGGGTATGTTCATGTCTTATTTTTCTTATTATCTTCTTACCGCAATTGTATGTATCTCCATATATTTTGAAAAAGCTGCTGAGTCGTACCGGACTATTTTCATAATTATTATCTCATTTTATTTATACTATATTTTTTATATTATTTTTCCGGTGGTGGGGCCGCAATATTATTTCAACACATCAGCTTACCAGCCTAACCAACCCTACATATTCGGGAAAATAATGTGTTTTTTACATACTATGGAACGGGCCACAGGTGCATTCCCCAGTTCGCATGTTGGCATGGCTGTTATTTTCAGTTATATATTTTTTAAACACATCAAAAAACTTTTTTTCATAACCTTACCTTTTGTTATTGGTATTTGTTTTGCAACGATTTACCTTAAGGAACACTATGTAATTGATGTAATTGGCGGAATGGTATCAGCGCCCCTATTCATAGTATTGAGTGGTTTAATATATGATAAATTTTTATCTTTTAAGACTCATAAACAGCTATAAATTCAAAATTATAAGCCTTTTAAAAAACAATTTAACAATTACCCCTGTTGCTAAAGGAAATTTAATTTTATCTTTAAAGATTAATTTGTCTTAATAAATTTTATGTTACTACAAATGGTAATGTTTCCCGGCCAGGGATCTCAATTTAATGGCATGGGAGAAGATCTGTTTAAAGAGTTTCCTGAAACTGTAAAAACAGCAAACAGGATCCTTGGTTATGATATTGAAGATATTTGTATCAATAATCCCAACAATACTTTAAACCAAACCAATTATACGCAACCGGCATTATTTTTGGTTAACTACCTGCATTACCAAAAACATCTTAAAACAAATAGAATTCCTGATTATTTTCTTGGACACAGCCTTGGTGAATTCAATGCACTATGTGCTTCCGGAGCTTTTGATTTTGAAACCGGCTTGAAGATCGTTCAAAAAAGAGGTGAACTTATGTTTTCCATTAACGATACAGGTATGGCGGCAATTATTGGAGCAGATTATAAAGAAATAAAAGATATTTTAAAGAATAATTTTCCTGATATAGATATTGCAAACATAAATACCACCCTGCAAATAGTTATTTCAGGCAAACTTGAATCACTTGAAAAATCTGCCGATTATTTTGAAGAAGAAGGCCTTGTTTACGTTCCTCTAAAAGTAAGCGGTGCCTTTCATTCACGATATATGACTCCCATCGTGCCTAAATTTCATGATTTTATTGAGACGATGCCTTTAAATAACTGTAATCTTCCGGTTATTTCAAATTATACTGCACAGCTTTATCCCACAGGAAAAGAAGGACTTATAAAAAATATGGTTAACCAAATAAATAATCCCGTTAAGTGGCTGCAAAGCATTGAATATTTAATGTACCAGGGCGAATGTAATTTTATTGAAATGGGCCCGGGAGAAGTATTAACCAACGTCATTAAAAAAATCAAGATCTAGTCTGGAGTTAATTTGGTGAAAACTTCTTTTTCCCAGGATTATCCCTATTAGCCTTAAAAACATGTCCAAAACATGTTAATTCGTTTAGAATTTTCTCTTAAAATTCTGTGAATAAATAAGTAATATTGTGCCGTGAATATTGAAGAAAAAGAAGCTCTGATTCAAAGCTTAAAAAGGGAGCTAATAGTTATGCCAACCCAGGGTACTGTTAAAGTTAACTTTGGGAAAGATTCTATTAATAAAATCATCCCCCACCGCGATCCTTTCGCCTTAATTTCTTCCATAACATTAGTAAATTTAGAGCAAACAATTATTGAAGTGACCAGTTATGTGAACCCATCCGACCCTTTGTTTGCAGGACATTTCCCAGGTGCACCTGTTTATCCCGGAGTTCTTCAAATTGAAAGTATGGGTCAGGCTGGTTTGTGCCTGGCTTATTTTACCAAAAACAATACAACTATAATTAACGGTAGCAGTCAACCTGTAAAAGGTTTATTTACCAGAGTTCATAACGCGGGATTCAACAAAGGCGTTATGCCGGGCGATAACCTGACAATTAGGGTAAAATCTTTAGAAGACGATGATTTTATGGGATTAATGGCGGCTCAAGTAATAATTAATAACGATATTTATTCTCACAGTATTTTAGAAGTATATTATCCGTAAAGAACTATAAATAAAAAGCTCATGTTAAAGAAACGCGTAGTAATTACAGGAATGTCGATCAATACTCCAATTGGAGACAATCTCGATACATTCATCGAAAATTTATTAGCAGGTAAATCAGCCATCACACGATGGACATCATTGGATTCAAGTAGAATTTATTCTAAAGTTGGCGGCGACAATGGCAATTATGATATCAATGGTAAAATTGATAGTTACAAAGGAACAATACCTGATGATGTTTTTAAACGTTTTGAAAAACTTGGTAAAAAGTCTCCTTGGGCGGTTGCAGTTTCTTTGCAAACAGCTGTCGAAGCATTTAAGGATGCCGGTTATTTAGAACAAATTAAAGATGGAAATAATATTGCTACTGTTGTTGCGGGTCATAATTTAAATCAGAAATATACTTTCGAAAATCATGATGTTTTTAATGATGAACCGGAATTTGTGGATGGTTTATTTGCGCTTTATGGATTGGATACTCATCATGTAGGTGCGGTTACAGATATTCTTCAATTACACGGACCAGCATACACAGTTGGTGCAGCTTGCGCGAGCGGCAATGTAGCTATGCGTTGCGCGGTTGATGAAATTCAATTACACGATGTAAATGTTGCCGCAGTTGTTGCCCCTGTATTAGATTATTCGCCGCTTGATATGCAAGGAATGGCAATTTTGGGAGCTATTTCTTATAAATCATTCAACGATACGCCTGAAAAAGCCAGTCGCCCGTACGATACACGCCGCGAAGGTTTTGTTCCGTCACATGGTGCCGCTGTTCTTATTTTAGAAGAATTAGATCACGCTATTGCCCGCGGTGCAAAAATTTACGCAGAAATTTTAGGAGTTGAATCTTCATCCGATGGCTGTCATTTACCTCAACCTTCTCAAATTGGTCAGGCACGTTTAATGAAGCGCTTATTAAAAAATTGCAATGTAAAACCCGAAGAAGTAGATTACATCAGTGCTCACGCAACTTCAACTCCATTAGGAGATCTGACTGAATTGCGTTCTATCAAAGATGTATTTGGTGATCATGTAAAGAAATTAAAAATTAATGCACCTAAATCCATGTTAGGCCATACGTGTTGGTCGGCAGCTACAGTTGAAACTGTTGCGGCAGTTTTACAAATGAACAGAAGCGAATTACATCCTTCAATTAATATTGAAAATCTTGATCCGGAAGTTGACGTGGATGTTTGCAGAGGCAAAAGAACAAAACATGAAGTAAATATTTTATTGAAGAACTCTTTTGGTTTCGGTGGTTTAAATTGCATTAGTTTA
>DATMPR010000005.1:0-5972 GCA_035567575.1 Bacteroidia bacterium | reverse complement strand
GTTATTGCCGCTCTAAAATCGGGTTGGATCACTACCGGTCCGCGTACTAAAGCTTTCGAAAAAAAGATCACTGAATATTGCGGGAATAAAAATACTTTGTGCTTAAACTCAGCAACCGCGGGTTTAGAAATAATGCTCCGTTGGTTTGGGGTAAAAGAAGGCGATGAAGTTATTTTACCTGCTTATACTTATACTGCAACTGCAAACGTTATTATTCATTGCGGCGCAACTCCGGTTTTTGTGGATGTGAACGAACATGATTTTAATATTAATACCTCGGCAATTGAAAAAGCCATCACTTCTAAAACTAAAGTAATAATGCCGGTTGATTTTGCGGGCTGGCCTTGCGATTACAATGAGATAAACGAATTAGTGGTTAAACATAAAGTGCAATTTAAACATGGTAACGAAATTCAAAAACAATTAGGACGAATATTAGTTTTAGCAGATTCCGCTCATTCATTCGGTGCTTCCTATAATGGTAAAAAAACAGGAAGCGTTTGTGATGTGGCTTGTTTTTCTTTTCACGCTGTAAAAAATTTAGTGACGGCGGAAGGCGGATGTGTTTGTTTAAATCTACCTGAACCTTTTGATAATGAAGCTATCTATAAGTATCTGTGTATTAAAACGCTTCATGGTCAAACCAAAGATGCTTTGGCTAAAACTCAAAAAGGTGCATGGCGTTATGATATTATTGAAGCGGGTTATAAATGTAACATGACGGATCTCGCTGCTGCAATAGGTTTAATTGAAATCGAGCGTTACGATGATGATACTTTAAAACGACGCCAGGAAATTTTTGATAAATACACAGCGGCCTTTATTAAAGACACAAGATTTACAATACCTATATATAGTAAGGCTAACAAACAAAGTTGTTTTCATCTTTATCCTTTGCGCATCAAAAACATAACCGAAGCACAGCGCGATGCAATTATTGCTGAAATTTTTGAGCATGATGTATCAGTTAATGTACATTTTATGCCTGTGCCTTGCATGACTTTTTATAAAAACCTGGGTTATGATATTAAAAATTATCCTGTAGCGTATAAAAATTATGCCGCAGAAATTTCCCTGCCTGTGTTTTACGACTTAACCAACGAGTTAACCGAAACCGTGATAAAGGCTGTAATTGATTCAGTTAATAAAGTATTGGGTTGAAAAGACTCTTCGATATATTATTTACTTTTATAGGCATCCTAATATTAACGCCTGTTTTTATTTTGATCTATTTAGTGGTTTTAATTACTTCCGGATTCCCGGTATTTTATTTGCAGACTAGAGTAGGGAAGAACAACAGAGATTTTAAAATGATCAAGTTCCGGTCGATGCAAATCAATGCGGATAAAAAAGGATTACTAACTGTCGGCGGCCGTGACCCAAGGATCACAAAGGTTGGTTACTTTTTACGGCAGCATAAATTAGATGAACTTCCGCAGCTTTTCAATGTATTGTTTGGAACAATGAGTTTGGTGGGGCCAAGGCCTGAAGTGCGGCATTATGTTGATATGTATAATGAAGAACAAAAAAAAGTTTTGAAAGTTAAGCCGGGTGTAACTGATCTGGCTTCTATAGAATATATAAAGGAAAGCGAATTGCTATCCAAATCCCAAAATCCAGAAGAGACCTATATTAATGAGATAATGCCTGCAAAACTGGAGCTGAATCTTAAATACATTAAGAAAATAGGATTGGGTACCGATCTGAAACTAATTTTCAGAACTATAGGGAAGGTAATTAAGGGTTAATACTCTTATTTTGGGCTAAAGCCCTTTTTTCTGCAACTCCAAAAACCACGACCTAAAGGTCATGGCTACTAGTCTCTATAATCAACTGCGTATTGAAATAATGTGCAGAATAATTGTCACGACCTTTAGGTCGTGGGTAATGATTAAAATAAAAATGGGCTTTAGCCCAAACAAATAGAAGTTTTTTGATTTCTTAATTACAAATTTTTCTCGAGGGATTTTAATTCCTCAACTTTTTCGATATAACCCAGTTTTTCAAAAGAGAAAACCAGATTATTTAACACACGCTTTAAGATCTCGAGATTACTGCAAGGAAGGTAATATTTATTTTCAGGCTCAATGTTTAATTGCTTTAGGAAAGAATCAATGTCTTTTTGCTGAAAGATCAAACCCTTACTGAAAGGATTTACATAAAATAAAATATTATCGGAAAGTGTTTTGTGATTAGTATCATAGAGGTTGGCGTAATCATTCACGTAAGCCAGAACAAAATGCTGAGGTAAATTAACGCCGAAGACCGGAATATTCAATTCTTTACAAACCAAAGCGTAAACCACACTTAAGATAACCGGATTGCCTTTTTTGGTTTCGAGGACTACATTAATGAATGAATTTTGCGGCGCATGATAATTGGTAATGTTGCCGCTAAATTGATGAACTTCGAATAAAATATGGTTAATGATCTTTATTTTCTCCAGAGCGGTTAAGTCATCATGGATCTCGAGCCAAACATCCTGCTTTAATTGCTGGATCTGCTTTTTTAGTTTGTTCTCATCAAGATCAGGATATTGGTAGCGGGCTATCATGCAAACACCTTTGAACAGATCATCCTGTTCGTGCTCGGCCCAATGTTTAAGAGCTTTTTGAAGTGCTTCGAAATTGATGTTACGGATAATAGTTTCAATACGTTTCTGCATCATAGCGTCGAAACTATTTTCCCATGCAGTTTCAAGATGTGGAATAGCGGGAGGACCTAAGGTAATAAACCGGTCTTTTACCTGGCAATAAATATCTTCATCAGGGTCGTCAAGAAGGGTAATAAGAGCAATTACCTCTTTTAGGTTCATTTGGTTTTTCCCTGCCTTCATAGTAGAAACAAAAATAGCCCAAGCATTTGGGTCATTTTTAAAGCAGGTTATTACTTTTTAACAATCACGCTGTTAATCGCTCTAAACTATTTTCTATTAATAACTCTACACTTTTTTTATAGTCCTTAGTAAATTCCTTTCTTACTCTATTAGCAATAATAACGCAGGCGGTAAGACAATTATGATTTAACATTTTGCCTAAACCGTAAAGCGCTGAGGTTTCCATCTCGAAATTGGTAATTTTTAAACCGTTGTGGTCGAAGGAAGTTAACAATTCGTTAAGGTTTTGAGCGGAGGACTTTAAACGGATCTCTCTTCCTTGTGGACCGTAAAACCCAGGTGCGGTAGCCGTTATACCAACATGATTCCCGCTTTTAAATTTTTGGAGTAAAGATTCGGCGGCTTTTACACAATAAGGATAAGCTAAATTACTTTGCCAATTCGTGTGTTTCATAAAAGCTTCGCTGATTGGAGTTTCATTTATGCTTTTCCAGGCATCATAAAAATTTAACAGGCCATCCAAACCAAGTCCGTACGAACTCACCACAATTCCGTTAACGGGAATTTCCTGTTGTAAAGCACCACTAGTTCCGAAACGGATAATATTTAAACTGCGTAGTTTTGGATTTAATTCACGCGTTTCCAAATTAATATTTACGGCTGCATCTAATTCGTTCATGACGATATCAATGTTA
Source organism: Bacteroidia bacterium (assembly GCA_035567575.1). Classification (GTDB taxonomy): domain Bacteria; phylum Bacteroidota; class Bacteroidia; order B-17B0; family Aurantibacillaceae; genus JAHEYG01. The sequence continues at coordinate 2,441 of DATMPR010000005.1, read as the reverse complement.
TCGGTGCCGATGCCGGTTGATAGAACTGTAATTCGTTTTCCATTGAACCAACCGCTGTGCGTAACAAACTCGCGGTGTTCGGTTTTAAAATCTATTTTGCTGAAGAATGAACTTATTTTGGACACGCGGCCCTGGTCGCCAACAAGAATTACATCATCAGCAACATCTTCAGCTTTTAAATTAATATGATAAACGCGTTTGTCTTCAGTTAAAATTAATTCTGTTTCCGGAAACAACATTGGGTTCAAGATTTAAAATTCAATATTCAAAGATTAAAATAATTTAATTACATGTTTTGATGAATGAAAATCAAAAAATATTTTCCTAAAATAATCACACCAACTATTAAAGAAATTATAGATACAATTAAAACCGCACCCGCCGCAAGATCTTTTATTTTACCGGCTTGTTCGCCACGCTGCGGATGAATAATGTCGACAATTCCTTCGATGGCACAATTCATCATTTCTAATGATATTACCGATCCAATGCAAATTAAAAGAATGCACCAATCGTTAGCGTTAACTTTTAAAAAAAATGCTGTAAAAATTGTAATTAAAGCGGAGCTAAAAATAATTTTCATATTGCGCTGTTTAAGGCTAAAAACCAAGCCTTTAAAAGCATAGGAAAAGGATCTTAAGAATGGAGTCATTTGGCTATAAAGTTAAATAATAAAAACCATCAAATAACCTCAAAAATTGTATATTTACTATTCTAAAATTAATGAAGGAATTAACCTTTAAAATGAAACGCTTTTTTGCCACATATCTTGTTTTAATTTCAACGTTTGGCTTTGGTCAGAACCGGGATATTAAAAAAGAGGAATTTGAAGCCGAAACAAAAATGAAGGCTGAGAATTATGAAGAAGCGCTCGACGATTATCAACAGCTTTTGACAATAGATCCTAAAAACGAAACATATAACTATAACATTGGTGTTTGTTATTTAAATACAAATATTAATAAAGCAAAAGCAGTTCCGTATCTGGAAATTGTAACTCGCAAAGAAAAACATAATCCTAATGCAGATTATTTGTTGGGAAGAGCTTACCAATACGCAAATCGTTACGATGAAGCAATTACAAGTTTCAATAAATTTAAAGAACTCGCAAAAGGCAGTTACGCTAATTTAGCGAATGTTGAACAGGAAATTCAATACAGCATTAACGCAAAAGAATTAACTAAATTTCCCGTTGATGTAATTTTTCAGTCATTGGGAAAAAAAATTAATTCGGAGTTCGCTGATTATTATCCATTCGTAACAGAAACCGAAGGTTACATGGTATTCAATTCTAAACGTCCGGTTAAAAAAGATGCGCAAAAAGCGGATAACGGTCAGTATAAAAATTCAATTTTCATTTCAAAAGTAATAAACGGACAATATGCCGATGCTGATGTGATCGGGGAACCAATTTGCGAAGGAAATAGTGGTGAAGAAATAATTGGGATGAGCGAGAAAGGAGATATTCTTTTAATTTATAAACAGGATTATAAAGGTGCAGGTAAAATTTACATGTCGAAAATGTTCTCTAACGGAAATTTTTCGAAACCTGAGTTGTTGCCTCCTCCTATAAACAGTTCGGGTGATGAAATTGCGGCTTGCATAAGTAATGATGGGAATACAATTTATTTTGCAAGCGACCGTAAAGGAGGTTTCGGCGGTACAGATATTTATTCGTGTACAAAATTACCAACCGGTAAATGGGGCGATCCGAGAAATTGCGGGGTAGGTGTAAACACGCCAATGGATGAAGATTTCCCGAATTTATCTCCCGATGGAAAAAATTTGTTTTTCAGTTCAAAGGGCCATTCGAGTATGGGAGGCTATGATATTTTTAAAACAAATTGGGACGAGAGCCAACACCGTTTTATTAACCCGCGCAATTTGGGTTACCCTGTTAATACTTCTTATGATGATCTGAATTTCCGTATTTCAAAATCGGGTAAGTATGGCTATGTTGCTTCAGTAAGAGGTGGCGGTTATGGTGATTTAGATATTTACCGTGTATCGTTTAATGATGCTGATCTTGATTATACAGTTTTAATTGGTCAATTAGTTTCGCGCGATCATTCTGAAATAAATTACCGTGATGTTATAATTACAGTTAATGATATTATTACGAATGAAATATTGGGAAATTATTTTCCGAATCCTGCAAACGGGAGATGTATAATGATATTACCGCCAGGAAAATATATTATAAATGTTGAAGCTCCAAGTTTTAAAAATACATCCTTGCAAGTGGAAATACAGGATAAATCATCTTACCAATCAGAAAAACAATTATTCATTGAACTAAGTAAATAAAAAAAATCATGACCCATAACCTATCCCAAAACAATTCAATTTTTTCCCAGTTCTTAACAGAAATACGCGACGCGAACATTCAGAAGGACGGAATGCGATTCAGAAGAAACATGGAGCGCATAGGTGAAGTATTT
>DATMPR010000004.1:0-3343 GCA_035567575.1 Bacteroidia bacterium | reverse complement strand
CCGTTTTTAATTTCTGACTTTACAAATGCTTCCATGTTTTTCAGTTATATGGTCATGCTGAATTTATTTCAGCATCTAAAAGATCCCGAAACATTTCGGAATGACATTCGTTTATATTATAAAAGCTTTCATTAAATGAACATCATTACAGGATTCTCAATAAATGTTTTTAGAGTTTGCAGGAATGCCGCGCCGGTTGCTCCGTCTACACTACGATGATCGCAAGCTAAAGTCAGCATCATTGTATTTCCGGGAACAACTGCTCCGTTCTTTACAACGGGAACTTGTCTGATCGCTCCAACAGAAAGTATACAAGACTCCGGTGAATTTATAATTGATGTAAATGATTCGATGCCAAACATTCCTAAATTAGAAACAGTAAATGTATTTCCTTCCCAATCTGAAGGCTGGAGTTTTTTCTCTTTTGCTTTTTTACCAAGATCTTTTGTTTCAGCAGCGATATCGGTAATTCCTTTTCCATCCGCAAAACGAATTACAGGCACTAACAATCCGTCTTCAACAGCAACAGCCATTCCAATATGAATATGATGATTGATACGGATCTTATCGCCCATCCACGAACTATTTACGCGCGGATGTCTTCGTAATGCAGATGCACAAGCTTTGATCACAAGATCATTGAAAGAAACTTTTACATCACTAATTTTATTAATTGCTTCCCTGCTCGAAATTGCGCTATCCATATCCACTTCAATATTCAAATAGAAATGCGGTGCACCATTTTTACTTTCCAATAAACGTTTGGCAATAATCTTACGCATTTGCGATGCCGGTTCATCGGTATAACTTTCCACACCAACAAAATTTGATTTTGTTCCGCCGCCACCTTTGTAATTCTCAATATCAGATTTGGTAATTCTTCCGTTATCACCGCTTCCGCTCACACGGCTGATATCAATTCCTTTTTCTTTTGCTAATGCTTTTGCTAATGGAGAAGCTTTTAATCTGCCATTAGAATTTTGATTCGAAACTGTCGCAGGTTTTGTTTGAGTTACAACAGTAGTCGGCGTTTCTTTTTTTACTTCAGGAGTAGTTTTGTTTTCTGTTTTTACAGCTGAAGTTGTTTGCGGTAATGAAGCTAAAATTGATTTCACATCTTCCCCGCCTTTTCCTAAAATTGCAATTACACTGTCAACCGGAATACTTTTTCCTTCTTCAACACCAATATGCAATAAAACACCATCCTGGAAAGATTCGAATTCCATCGTAGCTTTATCAGTTGCTATGTCTGCTAATAATTCGCCGCTCTTTACTTTATCACCAACTTTCTTGTGCCATTTTTCAATCACGCCTTCAGTCATAGTATCACTTAACTTCGGCATACGGACAACTTCAACGCCTTTTGGCAATTCGGTTTTTTGGCTATTGGCTGCCGGTTGTTGGTTGTTCGTTTCTTGTTTGGTTTCATTTGCGGTTTCTTTTTTCTCACCATTACCATTTGCCGACTGCTTACTTCCTTCTGCCAACAGGCTGCTGATATCTTCACCTTCTTTTCCTAATATTGCAATAACTCCATCAACCGGAATACTTTGTTTTTCCTGAACGCCAATGTGTAATAAAGTTCCATCCTGAAAAGATTCGAATTCCATTGTAGCTTTATCAGTTTCGATATCGGCTAATAACTCACCGCTTTTTACTTTATCTCCAACTTTTTTATGCCACTTTGCGATAACTCCTTCAGTCATCGTATCACTTAATTTGGGCATGCGAACAATTTCGGCCATAGGTTATTCCTCTATAAAAGGATAATTTGGTTCTAAATAAACATCGTTATATAATTCTGAAGCTTCCGGATACGGACTTTCTTCTGCGAATTTAATTGATTCATCAACCAACGCTTTCACTTTCTCTTCTACTTTTTCAATTTCTGAATCATCGATCCATTTATTTTTTTTCAAAGTGTCTAAAACTTTTTCGATCGGATCTTGTTTTTGATATTCTTTTACTTCGTCTTTTGTTCTGTAAGTTTGCGCATCGCTCATTGAGTGACCTTTGTAACGGTATGTTTTCATTTCTAAAAACGTTGGGCCATCACCACGACGCGCGCGCGCTACTGCTTCTTCCATTGCTTCATGAACTGCTTCAACAGTTAAACCATCAACAGGTTTACTTGGCATATCATAAGCCAAACCTAATTTCCATAGATCATGTACATTACTTGTTCGCTCAACTGAAGTTCCCATGGCGTACATGTTATTTTCTACAATAAAAACCACAGGTAATTTCCAGGTCATTGCCATGTTAAAAGTTTCATGCAATGCTCCTTGTCTAACCGCGCCATCTCCCATTGAGCAAACACAAACACTATCTGTCCCTTTATATTTTTCTGCAAAAGCAATTCCTGCACCTAACGGTATTTGCCCTCCTACTATTCCGTGCCCGCCAACAAAATTATGTTCTTTACTAAAAATATGCATCGATCCTCCTTTGCCTTTACTGCAGCCGGTAACTTTCGCATACATTTCGGCCATTACATATTTTGGATGCATGCCTAAACCAATTGGATGCGCATGACAACGGTAAGCCGTAATATGACTATCTGATTTTCTTGTTGCAGAAACTGTTCCGGCAACAATTGCCTCTTGTCCAATATACAAATGACAAAATCCTTTTATTTTTTGCTGTACATAAACTTGTCCGGTTTTTTCTTCGAACTTCCGCATCAATAACATTGATTCGTACCACTTCAGGTATTGTTCTTTGGTGAACTTTAATTTTTTTTCTACCGCAATTTTCGACATAAAAACTTGGTGTTTATAGATACAAAATTAGCAGAATTTAGGGAATTTTCGTTAAACGTAAACATCTTTATTTCAAATACTTATGGTTAAACATGAGTGGTAAAAGTGCGCTGGTGCTATTCACGGCGTAAACATTACCGTTTTTGCCCTGCATAATAATGCGGATGGGTTTATTAAATTTTGTTTCGTATTCGGCAATAACCTGCCGGCATGCACCGCAAGGCGTAACGGGCCCTTCAATAATTGTTTGTACAGACTCACAAGAAATAGCAAGCGTTTTAAATGGGATAGAACTAAAATTTGAAGATGCACTAAAAATAGTAACACGTTCGGCACACAATCCAGAAGGATAAGCTGCGTTTTCCTGATTATTTCCCAATACAATTTCACCATTCTCCAATAGAACTGCGGCACCAACAAAAAAACCAGAGTATGGAGCGTGTGCATTTTTTAAGGCTTCTTTTGCTTTTTGAAGCAACTTATTCTCTTCTCCCGGCAAATCATTTTCAGACTCATAAACTTCAAACTCCGATGTAATGTTTAGTTTTGTAAACTTATTGTTCATGAGTTAAAATTACTAA
>DATMPR010000003.1:0-8018 GCA_035567575.1 Bacteroidia bacterium | reverse complement strand
TCGTTTTTATCTTTAAGTCCAGTAAACTGACCAATAGAATCAGTAATAACTTCTTCATATGAATATATATCTTTAATATTCCAACCTGAATCAGTAGGACATCTTTGTATCAATATCCAATGATTATTAAACTGGCAATTTTTCTTAGGTTCTTCCCATCTAATTGCAATATCACCAACACCAACATTTTTATGATATGAACCATAGACCCATTCATTATTATCTATTCGTTTTCCACGAAATTTTATTTCTCTCATGATTAATTATTTTTTTATATACGGTAAATTCAATTCTTTTAAATGTTCGCTATATGGAACGACAAAATATTCAATTTTAGGAGCGCAATCAGGAAATCTTTCTCCTTTGGCTTCATTTACTCCTACACCAGAACCATATCTATGGTATCCTTTACAAAAACAACAATGCACCCATCCATTTTGGTCAGCAAGAACTTTTGGAATTTCTATAGCCATAATTAATTGTTTTTGTATTCTAATAAATCCTCTTTTGTTAAAACTACTTTTTCTCCGCTTGGATAAAAAAGTTTAGGCATCAATTCATTTATTAAATTAAAGTCAACGTATTTATTTAATATTTTTGTTGCCCTTTCAATTTCGTCACCATCTTCAGATAATCTTTCGTCATCAATTTTATCAGTTATCCATTTAGCATCAAGCTTTACAATACCTTCCTTAGCGGTTAATTCAACTTCAATTTCCCAGTCATCTTCTAAGTCTTCAATTTTACATTCATTGTCTTCTACATAGTCAATTAGTTGGTCTAAGTCAGTGTAGAATTCATCGTTGTACAAAAAGTTTTCTGTGTTTTCCATGTTGTGTATTTTTAATCTTTAATTTTCGTAAATTGCTAATCCAGCTTCTTGTAAAGTTTTTCCGCCTAATAAAAAATGTGGTAAATCATAACCTTTGCTCTGTAAATATTGGATACATTGAAGCCATTTATACCCAGATATATTTGTTTGATTAACAAAAAAACTTGGTAAAGAAAATAATTCTTTTAATTGAGCTATCTGACTTTCTTTGCTTAAATGCGATGCACCTCCTATTATACTACTTGCTTCAATCGCATCTTCATCTGTAATAGTTGAAAGAGGTTTTAGAATTAGTTCACAAACATTATCAGTTGCAAAAAACAGACTCTTTTCATGAGTATTAGTTGTTTCAGTAACGGTCATTTTATACTTTCGTCCATTACTTTTGAAAGTTTGCCCCAAATACTGAGCAAAAACTTTAGCTTTTAATTCGTTTGAAATTTCTGTAAGAGCTATTTGTTGCTCGTCAATTGCTTCTCTTGTTTTGTGCATGTTGTTTAATTTTGAGGATAATTATTAACTTCTGTGGTCATTTGTCTGCCATCATCATCGAGTGGCATAAATCCTATTACTAAAGAATCAAACCCATCATTTGACGCATCAGGGTAATCAAATTTTTCTCCGTCCCAAATTGCTATTTGAAATCCAGTGGAGCACCATTCAGGACAAGTACAAATACATAATTGTCCTTCTTTTAATTCTTTAATACTAATAAATTGTTTTTTCATGATTTTTTTATTTTAATTATTTTCTACTTCACAAGATATAATTACACCGCAATTAGCAAAACCCCAAGAACGACCTATTTTCACGTTTCCTTCATCAACAACAGTGTCTTTATTTGTGTTTATGCAAACGGTTATTTCGTCTTTTGGTTTTAAACCTTTCTTAGCCAAAAAATCCAAAACGATTTGTTTTAAATCATTTTCATCCAATTCAAAGTGTTGCTCTAATTTCATGTACTCCTGTATTATTTTATTAATTCTATCCATTCATATTTTACAGCTTTATTAATAACTTGCAAATCTCCATTAATATTTTCTGCCATACAAGTACCATAAAAATACGAGCAATTATTTTTTTTGTTATAAATATTAATAGATTCATCTCTTGAATTAGCCTCAATTACTTGTGGATTATTATATGAAAATTCAGGCATTTCCATTAATCCTCCTACCGCTTCTGCTATTAAATATCTATTCATTTATTTTTTATTATTAAAATCTATTTCTAAAATTATTTCTCCTTTTTTAGCCACTTTTAGCCACAATAGTTTCACCACTTGGGTCAATGTGAATTACCTTGATAAACAAAGGCTTCCTGCATCAACGAGCAAACTTGCTTTGACGGTTGGAATAGCGTTAAACTTTTCCAACATCAAAGTAGAGGTTCTTTTCTCCACAGGCGTTAATTCGGCATATTCCATGCCTATTTTTTTCAATCCTTCTTTTTCAATTATTATTGCTGAATTTAAATCTCTTGGCGTTTCTGTTTTGCAACTTTCACACTTATAAATTCTTTCATCCAATCCAACATTTTGTTTATGATAGCAATTATGACAAGTTTTTGTTGATGCAAAAAATCTATCCACCTCAGTTGCCGTTGCAGAATTTCTGAATTCTGCGATTATTCCGCCAATCGATGTATATAAAATTCTTTTACCCCATATTCTTTGCCATCCTTTCATGCAATCATTTTGATACATTACATTCGTAAAATTATCATTTATTATATGTATTATTTTGTTTTTAGTATCCTCTTTTTTATTCGTATGATATTGATATTTTTTCTCAAGTTTAGTTTTTGCTTTCCACCAGTTATTAGAGCGATATTGTTTCTTGCTTAATTTTCGGTGTAATTTCCTTAATCCTTTTGGCGGTTCAATGCAGTATTTTATTTCAACACCATTAGATAAAGTAAGTTGATTTTTAATTCCAAAATCAGTGCCTACAGAGAATATTTTTGGCTGTTGAATTTTATTTTTCTTAATATTTTCTTTCTGTTTTTTCTGTTCAAATTTTTCTTTGTCCATGTAACATGTCACATGGAAATAATAATCTCCTGCTTTTTGAATGAATTTTGCGTTAGCGATTTCGTAACCTTCGATTTGTTTTAAGTCGTTTACTCTAAGATACTGTTTGATGCCCTGAATTTTTATTCCATTACCTTTGAATCTAAATGTTCCTGTTTTTCCTTCACTGGAAAACTGTGATAAATTAATGCAGTTATAGGATGTTATATATTTTAATTTTCCAACTTTATTACCTTTCTTTTTTGACTTTGATAAACTTAAAATATTTTGTTTTAATTGCTCTAAAACTCCCTGTCTAATTTGACTTCCTAGTGTTTTTATTTCACGTTTTTCAAATTTATCTTTAATCTTTACTTCGACTTCTTTAATTCTATAATCAACTTTAAAAAAATCTTCCTGTGATAAAGTATAATTATAAAGCCATTTTGATTCCAAAAACAACAATAATAGTTGCTCAATAATTTTTTTATTCATTTGGGATTTATCAACTTTCAATTCAAAAACTTTGCATACTTGTCCCTTTCGCTTCTCTCTCGTAGCCTTCCCTTTTTCGCCAATTAGTTTGTTTTTTTCTAAGTTTTTTCCCATTTTTAATTTTACCATCTAAAGTGCTCAATAACTTCAATCAATATATGTTTCAAAAGTTCTCTTATTAATTCTGCACACATACACATGTATTCGTAATTTAATTTATCAGTAAAGTATAAGTAACATAATACACCAAGTATAATCAATAGTATAATTATTTTACCTAAACTGTCTCTTTTCATTTTTACTCAGGACAATTTTTATTAAACCATTTATCTTTTTCTTCTTTAGAGTACATAGCAGATAATTCATATGTGGCTTTATCAAATAAAGCTTTTACTTCTGTTCTGGTATATTTTTTTTCTTCTGTTACAAGATGAACAATAACAGTATTATCAGGATTAAGTTTAAGTTGCCACATCTCAGATAAATCATCTCCATCTTCCATTAATACATTACTTTCATATTCCAACAACACTTCCTTAATAACATTACCATCATTCCATTCTTTAATATATTTTTCAATAAAATCTTGAGGAAGTTTAGGTAATTCAAAATATTCAAATGGCTCATCAGGGATTAAATATCTTTTTTCTTTTACTTCTAATTCAGTAGTTGTTGCAATTACTTTTCTATTTCCCGCACAAATAGCATTTAACTTAGCCATTTTTGAATCATCATGTTTGAATAAAAAATGTTTCGCTCCTTTTCCTTTAAAGCCAGTAGCATAACCAATTCCCCAATCATCAACCTTTACTTCTTCACCTGAAACTACATATAAATCTTGAGGTTTAGCATCATCAGCATTATGGAAATCATCATTTATATTTCCAAACGATAAACAAGGCTTTACTCTTCCAGATAAATATATTATCTGGTCAATACTCGAATCAGGTTTTGATTTTACTAATACTATTTCGTGTTTTTTTGTCATTTACTTATCAATAATATCATTAAATATTTCATCAAAATCAATAATTACACATGAAGGCGTATCGCTGTCATGTTCAAAAAATCCTATTACATTAAATGTTCCGTCTCCATCTTTTGTTGTTGTACAAACCCCAAGCCCTTCGCTACCATGCTTATAGTTAAATGACTTATACATTTTAGAACCTGATACTTTATCGCTCCAAAATTTATGTAATAATTCCTGTGCATCTCCAATATTACACGGGTCTCCAATCCAAACCATTCCTGTATCAACGCCTATTTCGCCAAGTAATTTAGGCGTAAGATTATCTAACTTATTTTTCATGTTTATTATATTATTAAATTGTTTTTTACTTATCAATAAGTGTTATTACTAATTGCATCTTTGTTATTTCAGCAACTTTTTTAAGTAGTTTAATAGTAACTTCTTTTCTACCGTTTTCAATAGCACAATAATGTATAGCTGTTATTCCCAATAGACCTGCAAATTCTTTTTGAGTCATCTTCTTGCTCTCTCGTACTCTTTTTATATTTTGAGCGTAAAACCCCTTCGCCTTTAGGCAAGGGGATGTAAGCGAACCCACAGTATTTCTATCCTTGTGTTTCAATGTTTATTTTTTTTGAATCTATCATCCAAGTTTTTCTTGAACTAACTCGTTTCATTTTTTCAAATTTAGGAATTGGTTTTAAATCCACTTTTTCCCCTGTTATGTCCATTAAAATTGCGTAACCCGTTTGCATACGTCCTTTAATAAAGTAATTTTTACCATTATACTTTACCTTGTCAAATTTACGAAATCCGTGTATTTTTCCAGTATTAATTTTTTGTTCGGAGCGTACACCTTTTGCTAATTGATAATCGCCATCTGCACAACATTTTTTCAAGAACACTATATTAGTTTTAAATTTTACAGGATTTCCATTTGACCCAATTGCCACAGCATCAAAATAATGTTCCTTTGGTAAACCTAACTGTTGTCGGTATTCCTTTGTGATGTATCCGAAAGTTTCTTCTGCATCAGGAAATTTGCGTAATAATTGAACCCTAATCGAGTTCATTTGTGTTGCGTGTTTTAGTTGACCTTTTTTCTTGCCCGTTAATTTTAATATTACACTTCCGTCGTGAACTCCATCATGGCATTGTTTGCAAAGTACAATTAAATTTTCTTCTTCATCTCCACCACCGTTACTTTTAAATAATTTGTGATGAACTTCTAACTTTGGTTTTTTTGTTTTGCACTTGCATTTTGGATTTTGGCACTTGTAATTATCACGGTGCAAAACGTAAGCTTTTGTATTCGCAAAACCAAAATTAATACCTTTTTGATACAGTGATAAATCTTTCAGCACATCAGGATTTTTCAAAGCGTGTGGGTCGAAAGTTGCTGTTTCATATACTGATTTTGTAATAGGAAAACTTTTTCTAACGTAATTAATTTCTTTTTCGTGAGAACCAAATTTACTTATCATTGTCGGAGAAAATCTATCGGACTTGATACTGTTTTTACGATTCAAAAATCTACATTTGCGATAACGAGTTTTTCTGTTTCTGCGACTACGACGGTACTTTGAGCGTTGAGTCATTTTTTCAGTAACATCGTTTCTAATTTCAACTTGTGCCATGTACAGAACGTTATTTTTGTTGTCCGAAACGGCACTACCGACAAATGAACTACCAGTATCCATTTTGTGAATTAAATCCTGTTTGTATTCAGTTGCATCATAATTTAATTTGATTTTAAAAGGCATCCTTGAAATTACTTTTGCCTTTCCTGATTTAAGCAAAAGCCTCGCCACAACGCATTCACATGGCATCAACGGTTCTCCTTTTTTGCTTAAAACACTTACCATTTTTTTCTCCTTTCTTTTAAAATTTGTTTCCAAATAAATTCTCTGCTTAAAGCAGGTGTTGCGTATTTTGAAACTATAACCATTTCAAAAATCCGACATCATCTCGACAATGATAGAAAGTTTTTTACACTTAACTCACCGAACTTTTCCTTAGTTCTACTTAAAATTAAGCGACATTTCGATGGTCTGATGCGTCAACCAAAGGTGTCTTTTTTCTAATTATCGTAGCTCCGTTTTCACGGGCTTAGTCTTGTGAACTTAGCCTCGGTTTTACCCGAAGCCCCCACCTTTTAAGGTGGAGGGTAGTTCACTTGCTCGGATAAATTCATTTTATTTAGTTGGAACTGTACAAATGTAAATCTAAAAGTATTATGAAATGGTTGAAATTATTAACAAAAGTAATTTGTTACTGATTAGTAATTAACAACGATTATCGTTTAAAATAATCCAATTATTTCAAAAGATAATTTTTGAATTATCGTTCAAAATAACTCAATTATCACATAAAATAATCAAAAAATGTCTTAAAAATTATCACACAATATTTTTATTCCTTACAAAAAAATCTTTTAAAAAGCTTTTCGTTATTACTCACTTTACAAAATACGTTCATTTGTAAAAATTAATCATTTTTTAGCTAACTCACTCTGCTCTAAATTTGTATCCATAATTATTTATTAATCTAAAAAAATAATAAAATGAGCAAAGAAATCATCATGACAGCAGTATTAACAGCAGTTGTTGTACTTGCAGGACAAATTGGCTTGAAAAAAGCTGGATTACTATAATCTAGTTAACCAACCAAAAAAAATTGCAACTAGTGTTTAACGATTCCATCACTGAGTTGTAATTCAAAAAATAAAATGGGACAAAACAAATTCTTAAAAATTAAGAAAAAAATGAAAAATTATTTAAGTCCAATGGACATTGATGCCTACATTATGTCGGCAGAAGAAAACTTCTCAGGAGCTGGAGGAGGGTACTACGGTACTGATGGCGTAGACAACTATTATGGTTTCAACGCACAAGTTCCTTATATGGGAACTAACAGTGGTGTATCTTTTGCACCTAATGGTTACGGTGGATTTGTTCAAAAATCTAACGGTATTGATTTAGGAATCTATGGTGCTGACGCTTCTACATTAGTAGATGCTGGTCAAGTAGCACCTCAAGTGATGGCTCAACCAGTTGCACCTGCTAAGACTCCTACGCCTTACCAAGTAAACGTAGTGAACACTACGCCAAACCCTTTAACATGCGTGTTATTCGGTATGAACACTTATTTATTAACTGCAAACTTTGGTACATCTGTTGGTGTTACTGTTGCACCTGCTCAGGTTAACGTAAGTTACTTAGAGTTGTTACAACAATCAGCAATGCAACCTTTCGAAACGTCGTTAATACGTATCCAAACTAGCTCTGCATCTCAATTAACTCAAATCTTAACTGTAACAAGTAAAGATGCTAACGGTCAATTATTGCAGATTCCTATCATCACACAGTCTTATTTCTCTGCGAACCAATTCCAATCAACAATTTTGGACGTTCCATATCCTGTGAAAATTGATGGTACAACTGCAATCAGCTTTACTATCTTAGGAAACACTACTGCGACTTACACATTCTTCCCTGCGGAGAAAGTAAATCATACTCGTGTTCTTGGCGGAGCGTCACCGCAACAGTTGTATGGTGCCCCCCAAGTTCCACTTGCCGTACCTATGTTTACATCAAGACCCGTTGGAATTTCGGGACAAACAATGATTAATCCTGCGAATCGTTAATAGCGATTTGTAAAAAATAATAAGCTAAAGAGCGAGGCGGTTACCAAATTGCTTCGCTCTT
>DATMPR010000002.1:0-2686 GCA_035567575.1 Bacteroidia bacterium | reverse complement strand
ACGGTCGGCGCGTTTGAAAATTACATTTTGAAGACCGGTTCCAATTCGCAATACGGCAACACTGTTTAATTTCCCATAAACAAAACGTTTTGCGTTTTCCTCGGTACTTTTTACTTTAAATTCTTTTGGATGTTTTAAACTTAAGCCTTCGATCTCTATAAGGGACTTTGTTTTGGCAGTAATATGTTTGGCACGCCTATAACCCACACCAAAACCACGCGTATGTGCAAAAATTTTAAAAGTAGCTTCGTGGCGGTACAAAACGTTTAAGTCCTGCCCGTTTGCAATAGCTTGAGGAGCGCTTTGCGAAAAAGCATTCAGCGACAAAAACAGAATCAAAAAAGATAAAAAACGTTTAAGAAGCATCATACTGCTATGGCTATATAATTGATTGGAGTATAATATTGAAATAGAACCGTCTTTCATGTATATTTGAAATGGTTAAGCCATTACAGCATACAGAAACAAATTTACATAATTTTAGACTTTAAACCTACTTTTGTTGTTGTAAGTTTACCCTTTAAAAACATAAAAAATGATAACAAGTACAGTAAAATACATGGGAGAATTAAGGACGGAAGCCGTTCATATTAAAAGCGGAAACAAACTGATTACGGATGCTCCAACTGATAATCACGGTAAAGGTGAAGCATTCTCTCCAACCGATCTGGTAGCTACTGCTTTGGCCTGTTGCATGATCTCTGTGATGGGAATTGTCTCAATGAAAGAGGGGATCACAAAAACCGACGGCGCAATAGCTGAAGTCACGAAAGTCATGTACGCTGATCCAAGAAGAATAGGAGAAATACATATTACCCTAACATTTCCAAAGAATAATTTTACTGATAAAGAGAAGAAAATATACGAGTACGCCGCTCATACTTGTCCGGTTGCGAAAAGTTTGCATCCCGATCTGAAACAGGTGATAACCTTTGTTTGGTGAGATTGAATTGGAAGAAACACAAAAGCCCTGAAGGGTTACTTCAGGGCTTTTTAATAAGGTAAAAATAGCTTAAGCTACTTTATTATTGTTGATGTGAGTATTAACTTTAGAGTAAGCAGGGCATTTTTCGTGTGATTTACAAGAAGATAAAAGGATACCCGCAAAGATGAAAGCTGAAGCAATAATGATAACTTTTTTCATAGATTTTTGTAGTTTATTTAACAAAGATAGGATTATCCTAAAAATAACAAAAAAAATATTGTTCACAATGTTAAAAACAGAGCTAAATTAGCCAAATGGTTAGCCCAAAAATAGAACAGGGATGGTTAAATGCACTCAATGAAGAGTTTACAAAACCATATTTTGCCGATTTAAAGTCTTTTTTGATAGATGAGCGAAAACAGCACGCTGTCTTTCCTCCCGGTAAGAGAATTTTTGCGGCATTTGATCTTACCCCTTTGGATAAGGTAAAAGTCGTGATTTTAGGACAAGATCCTTATCATGGCGAAGGTCAAGCCAATGGTTTATGTTTCTCGGTGGCTGATGGAATAAGGAAGCCGCCTTCTCTGATAAATATTTTTAAGGAATTACACGACGATACAGGTTGCAATATACCGGAAAGCGGAAATCTGGAACCTTGGGCAAAACAGGGCGTATTTTTATTAAACGCGACTTTAACTGTGAGGGCGAATTCAGCAGGGAGTCACCAAAATAAAGGTTGGGAATTATTTACTGACGCTGTAATTAAAATATTAAGTGACAAAGAAGAAAATCTTGTTTTTTTATTGTGGGGAAATTATGCCAAAGCAAAAACAATTTTAATTAATGCGGATAAACATTTGGTTTTAACCGCGGCTCATCCTTCACCATTAGCGCGTGGTGCTTTTTTTGGAAGTAAACCTTTTAGTAAAACAAACGCTTATTTAAAAAGTAAAGGTATTGCAGAAGTGAATTGGTGTTTACCTTAATCTTTTTTCTTCTTCAGAAACTCATCTGTAAAATGTTTTTGTGATTTTGGTTCGCTGAATTTACCGGCGTTATAATCTTTTGATTTATTTCTTGGAATAGAAAGACTTTCCCAAGCAGAACTTTTGATCATTTTAGCAATGTAAACTATCTGGCCAATATGATAAGGATAATGCGCAAGCTGACGATTAATGGCTTCCATAACTGTATGTCCTTCGTTACGGATGTAAATAATTTTTTCAAGATCATCGGGTTTAATTTCGTCTAATGTTTTAAATAAACGGTCCCAGCCTTTGTCCCAAACTGCAATTACTTCCGCTCTTGTTTTAATATCATTCTCGAATTCTCCATCGCGGTTGCGCCACTCTTTTTCGCCATCACTCGTAAGAAAATCTGTCCAGCGTGAGATCATGTTGCCGCTTAAATGTTTTACAATAATTGCAATACTATTGCTGTCTTCATTAAATTGATAAAATAATTTTTTTTCATCTTCAATTTGCGCAATGGCTTTTTCGCCCAGACTTTTATAATACAAAAACTGGCGTTTCATGCTTTGCAAATAATTTTGGTTTATCATATTTAATATTTTGCGTTCAATCTAATGTTCGATCCCTTCAGGGTCGTTGATGTGTGGAAATTTGCCTTTCTATTAATATTTGACCCCTTCAGGGTCAAGAACAATTTTATTTTTGTTTCGGTTTAACTGCTATAAAGCCAATCAATTTTTCGTCGCTTAAGTCCCTTCCGTCCTTTTTAGTCTCTTAAATCCCTATCTGT
>DATMPR010000001.1:0-17016 GCA_035567575.1 Bacteroidia bacterium | reverse complement strand
TTGCGTTTTACCTGATAACCTTGCAAAGTTTTAAAGCGGCAAAAAATATCTTTAATAGCGCGCGACATCACATGATGTATGCCCGGCAAACCATTCGCACTTGGCGGTCCCTCATAAAAAACCCACGGCGTTTTACCTTCGCGGCTGCTTACCGATTTTTCGAAAGTGTTGTGTTCTTTCCAAAAACGGAGCATATCCGCGCTTATTTGCGGGAGATCAAGTTTTTTATATTCGGGATACTTGTTGTTCATGTTATTTGTTATATGTTGTCGGCTATATGTTGTTGGTTACTTTTATCAAATAACGAATAACCGGTAACTAATAACCAATAACTTCCTCCTAAAAAGGAGGACGAATTTACTAAAAATCAATCATAAATTGTAAAAAATCTGAGCTTCCCGAAAAGAAATTGTAATACCTTTGATTGTTGATTTCAAAAATGCTTTCCCGACTCAAAAACATAGTATTTATAGCGGTTTTAACCTTTCCGATTCTGGTTTGGGGTCAAAATAAGCAGTTTTATGCGTGGTGTGATTCCTCTAAAATGCATCTTGGTATAGCATTTAGCATAGCTAAATCATATGCAGATTCGGCCGTTGAATTTGCTAAAAAAGCGAAAGATGATGTATTGTTTGCGGGTGCCTATAATTCGTTGGGAAATGTATATTTAAATAACGGGAATTACGCAATGGGCCTTGAACAATTTAATATTGCTGAGTCTTATGCAAGAAAATCGGGAAAACGGCAATTACTTGCTAAGATCATAAACAACAAAGCTCTTTGTTATGAGCGGACAGGCAATTACAAAAAAGCTTTTGAAATGCATTTTATGGCTCTTACTATCCGGCAAGAGCTTAAATTACCAAAAGAGATCGCACTAAGTTACGAGAATATGGGAGCCGGATATTTTTATATTGGCGATGTAGCCACCAGTATCAATTATACTAAAAAAGCGATCGCTATAGTGGAGAAAGAAAACGATCTGAAATTTTTAGGAGAATTATATGGTAACCTTGGTGTTGGTTATTTTAACCAATATAAAGATAGTCTCGCTCTTCATTCTTATCTAAAAGCACTTGATTACGCAATAAAAGCAAAAAATAAAGATGGTGAAGCGTCGGTTTGCATTAACCTTTGCAGTTTTTTTAATGAGCTTGGTCAGCCGCTTCGTGCCAAAGAATATGTTATGAAAGCGTTGCACATTGAAAATTTTTACAACAACGAAAAAACAATAGATCTGTATTCTAATTTAGCTACAACCTATAAGAATTTAAATAAGCCGGATTCAGCTTTATATTTTTATCAAAATGCTTTATCAAAAGCAAAACAACTAAAATTCAGGAGGAAAATAGCAGATGTTTACAATTCACTGTTTATGTTCTATAAAGAGAAAGGAGATTACAAGAATGCTTTAGAATATAAAACACTTTTTCATATTTTGAATGATTCGATCGCCGGCGAAAAGAACCTGAAGAATATAGCTGAGTTTGAAACCATTTATAAAACGGAAAAGAAAAATAAAGAAATTGAGTTATTGAATGCGGAGAATAAGATCCAGAAAGAAAGCTCTGAAAACAGAAAAAAATTATTATGGGTTTCATTGGGAGGGTTAGCGTTGGCGATCTTTGCCGCTGCCGCTTTTTACATGAATTTCAGAAGAAAGAAAAAGGACAATATTATCTTACAGGAAAAGAATATTGAAATTGAAAAACAAAAAAATTTAATTGCTGAAAAGAACAAGGAAATCGTAGATTCTATTAATTACGCGAAACGTTTGCAGGATGCTATTTTACCGCCGCAGGAATTAATTCAAAAGCAATTATCGCAATCGTTTATTTTATACAAACCAAAAGATATTGTCGCGGGTGATTTTTATTGGATGTATGTTAGTTCGGAGTTAAAAGTTCGGAGTCCGGAGAAAGGAAAAGTTAGTGAACTGCCAGCCACCAATTACCAACTTATCGCTGTGGCGGATTGTACCGGACACGGAGTTCCTGGCGCTCTTGTAAGTGTGGTTTGTGCAAACGCTTTAAATACCGCAGTAAAAGAATTTGGTTTACATGAGCCCGCAAAAATTTTAGACAAGGTAAATGAGCTGGTTGAAGAAACATTTGGAAAAAGTGCAAGCGAAGTGAAAGACGGAATGGATATTAGTTTAATAAAGATCGAAGCAATAAACGATCATCCCGATAATAAATTACCAAAAGGTAAAATGGTAATTCCTAAAGGACAAAGCCTTTCGGAATATATTGAGTCCAATAAAAAATATAATATTCAATGGGCCGGCGCTAATAATCCTTTGTGGTATATTAAAGATGGAGTGTGGGAAGAAATTAAAGCTGATAAACAACCGGTAGGAAAATTTGAATACCGTAAGCCTTTTACAAATCATAGTTTACAATTAAAGGTAAACGATAGTTTATTTTTAATATCGGATGGTTATGCGGATCAGTTTGGCGGCGAGCACGGTAAAAAAATAAACACCAAGTCACTTAAGGATTTGTTATTAAAAAATTCGAATGCCTCTCCGCAAAAGCAAAAAGAAACACTCGAAGATGAGTTTGTAAAATGGAAAGGCAATAGCGAACAAGTAGACGATGTGTGTATTATGGGCGTCCGGCTGTAATACGGAAGGAGAGTCTGTTCTGAGCTTGCCGAACGGTTACTATTATGGGAATAAGATTCTAATATCCCATTCTTAATTAATTTCTTAAAACATAACATTTGGTGCTCAGTTAGTTATAAATTTATTTTATTTAAGTTTAAACCAAAAGCCTTATTAATGGTCGAACATTTTGAAAACCATTAAAAAAATAAACCTTAAATAATTTTATAACGATGAAAAAAACTTTAACTCTATTAGCTTTATCACTAACATGTTTATTGGTAACAGCACAAGAAACCAACACCTGGCGTTTAGGCGTTCAATCAGGCTGGCAATTGAACAGATCGAAATACTCGGGTGGCATGGCCGATGCCAACGCACGTTTTCACCAAAGTCCTTTCGGTGCATTTGCTTTTGATATTATTGGTCGTTACGACTTTAATAATCATTGGATGATCCAATCAGGATTAAATTTTAACAGAGCAGGTTTTGAATTTGCTTTAGCAGAAAATTATTCTTTTACCCAGCGCGGAAACCGTTTTACAAAAGTAAGCAGTACTATGCCACTGTTAGAAATTCCAATTATGGTTTCATACAAATTCAAACCAAATTGCAATAACTGGAAATGGATTGCGACTGCAGGTATCGCGAATGTATTTACATCACAACAAAGTACCGACAAACAATTTAATCCTGCTAATGATGGAGCAAGCAGCACAAATTATTTAAGCAGCACCACAACAAGCAAAGGAGGAAGTTATTTAAATGGACGCTTAATGATTGGCCGCGAAAAAGTTTTCGGTTGCGGAAGTATTTTACAAGCTTCATTTATCTGGAATATTGGATTTACAGAAATGGCTCACGCTACTGTAAAATATACAGTTGATGGACAAGCGTACCAACACGAATTCAGCAACAAAGGAAATTTTGTTGGATTCAGAGTAGCTTATTTCTTGCGACCGTTAAGCAGTTTTAAAAAGAAAGCTGATACAAAAAAGGCAATCACATCAGCACCATTAAATGCGGCAAATTAAATTTGAATAGATAGGATCAAAAAAGCCATTACGTCATTCGGCAAGCTCATGATGACAGTAATGGCTTTTTCTTTAATTTAAATAATTTCTTAATCCAATTTCACAATCACAAAAAGAGGGGCAAGCTTAAATTGTTTTCCTGTTTCAATATTTTGTACCACAACATCTTCATACATAATTTTACAATTGCTTTCTAAGTCAGTAAAAAACTGAGTCATTACAGGTGTAATTAAATTATTATAAAACTCATCAACAGAAGTAGTTCTTTTGTAAGTGGTTTTAAAATGGTAATAAATGATCTTATATTTCGCTGCGTTATCGCCTTTCAGATCTAATTGTTTAAGATCAATTAATTGTTTCTGTGAAATTTTGTTTTCAAGACTAAGTCCTTTTAAAGTTAAACTTACTTCATCAGTACTTGGTAAAGCGGCTAAATCCGGTTTCGGACTTTGTGAAACGCAAATGCTTGCAATAAGCAATAAACAAGATAAGATCAGATTTTTCATGGTTTTATTTTTTTAGTCAATAGTGGCCATTACTTTCAATTCGATAGCAATTGGCGTTGGTAATTTATTTATTTCTATAGTTGTACGGCAGGGCGGGTTTTCTTTAAAATACTCGGCCCATATTTTATTATATTTAGGGAAATCATCCTTTATGTTAGTTAAAAAAACGGTTACATCAATTATTTTGTTCCAGCTGCTGCCGGAGTCTTCTAAAATATATTTAATGTTACGGAACACACTGTGGCATTGCGCTTCAATATCATAACTAATAATATTTCCTGCCTCATCGAGTTCTACTCCGGGAATTTTTTTTGTCCCACGTTCACGCGGACCAACACCGCTTAAAAATAAAAAATTACCAACACGGCGGGCATGCGGATATAAGCCAACCGGCTCCGGAGCTTTACCTGATTCTATTTTTGTATTCTCTGAGTTCATTTTTCGATTAACAAATATAAGCTAAACTAAAAGCAAATTAACTCTATTAACCTTATTATTTGGAAAAATAATCTCCAAAAAGCAATTGTTTTTAATGGTTAAGGAAGGTAATTCGACTGGAAATACTACTTTTGACCATTAATGGCTCTAGTCACCAAAAAAGATATTTTAAATTACATTCCGCAGCGCGATCCTATTTGTCTTGTACATTCTATTTACGAGTGTTCTGAGCAAGGTGTTAAAACTGGTTTTGTCATTGAAGCCAATCATTTTTTTGTGAGCGATAATCACTTAACAGAAGCAGGAATAATTGAGAATTTAGCGCAAAGCTGCGCTGCCCAGGCAGGTTATATTTGCAGTTTACGCAACATGCCTCCAAAAGTGGGGTTCATTGCTAATATCAAGGATTTGGAGATCCATTCTTTACCTGAAGTGACCAGTGAAATTATTACTGAAGTGAACATGAAAGCCATGGTAATGAATGTGACGCTTGTTGTGGCGACTTCTACCTGTAATGGGAAACCGGTTGCTTCCTGTGAGATGAAAATTTTCATCCCCGAATAGATCCAACTGTTTATGAAAATTTTAAGCGATAAATTGAGCTTTTTTTACGACTAAAAAATTGTTCAAAAAATGTTATTAATCAAAAGCCAATAACAATTAGAATTGATATTTAATCGGCTGATATTAAGTCTATTGTGATAGAAATCAGGAATTATCATTTTCTACCCTAAAATTTCCGCAAATATCAAAATATACTTACATTTGCACCCGAATTATAAGAGAAAACGCATTTTTTGTAAGATTTCATGAGTAAGAGAACTGTATTTTTAACTGTATTTTTAATTCTTTCCGGTTTATTTTCCGCAAAAATTTCTGCTTCAGAACCTATTGAACCGGAAGTTAGCGTGAGCGATTCTCTTAAATCTCCAAAAGCAAAAGAAGGAAAAATAGACATGACCAAATTAGCGTTTGAGCATATTTTAGATTCACATTACTGGCATTTTTGGGGCGAAGGAGAAGGTACGGTGGCTGTTCCTCTGCCTTGTATTGTTTATTCAAGCACAAAAGGGTTACAGTTTTTTTCATCATCAATTTTTGAACATGGTCATGAAGCATACGGTGACTATGTATTAGAAGAGCCAAATATCATTTCAAATAATCCCGAAGAAAAAATTTATGATCTGTCAATTACAAAAAATGTAGTTCAATTACTTTTATCAACTGCTTTGTTATTATGGATCTTTACATCCATAGCAAGAGCTTACAAAAGCACCGGTGTTACTTCAGCTCCAACAGGTAAACAATCTTTCTTCGAGCCGCTCATTACTTTTGTACGCGACGATATTGCGAAAACAAATATTGGCAGCAAGAGTGATAAATTTGTTCCTTACCTTTTAACCGTTTTCTTTTTGATCTTAATTAATAACGTATTGGGCATGATTCCTTTTGGTGCTAACCTTACCGGGAATATTGCTTTTACTCTAGTGCTTTCTCTCTTTACTTTAATACTCACCAACGTTAATGGAAATAAAAATTACTGGAAACATATTTTATTGCCCCCGGTTCCAAAAGCGCTTTATATTATGATGATCCCATTAGAGATCATCGGGATTTTCACAAAACCATTTGCGTTAATGATACGGTTGTTTGCAAACATGACAGCTGGTCACATGATCGTGATAAGTTTAATTGGATTAATTTTTATGTTTGAAACATTATTGATATCACCTGTTTCAGTAGCCTTTACATTATTTATTGATATTTTAGAATGTTTAGTAGCCATTTTGCAGGCTTATATCTTTACTCTCTTAACGTCGTTATTTATTGGTTCGGCTTGTGCCGATCACCATGAAGAAGGACATGAAGGTGAAGCACACGAAGCGCATTAACAACAATTAAATTTTTTAACCATAAATAAAACCAAGAAAAAATGACAGGAAGTATCGCAGCACTTGGTGCAGGTTTATCAGCTATCGGAGCGGGTATCGGCATCGGTCTAATTGGTGGTCACGCAGTAGAAGCTATTGCGCGTCAACCTGAAATGTACACAAAAATTCAAACTACAATGTTTATCGCAGCCGCCCTTGTTGAGGGTGTTGCGTTATTCGGAATTGTTGTGGCATTAATGCAAGGTTAATAATAAATGTCCCTTACGGTTGGTAAGGGACTTTATTTTAAAATGGTTTTTAAAAAACATTAAAACAAAACAAAACAAAATGAATACTTTATTTATTTTAATTTCTCCTTTAGTAACGCCGGGTATTGGTTTAATATTCTGGACCACTCTTTGTTTTTTACTATTGATCGTATTACTTGGTAAATACGCATGGAAACCAATTCTTGGCGCTATCAAAGAACGTGAAGAAGGAATTACAAAAGCATTAGAAAGCGCCGAAAAAGCTAAACTGGAAATGAAAGAACTCGTTGCCGGAAATGAAAAAATATTAGAACAAGCACGTGCCGAAAGAGACGCAATGTTAAAGGAAGCAAGAGAAACAAAAGATAATATCGTTAACGAAGCTAAGGCAAAATCAAAATTAGAAGCTGACCGTATTTTAAATTCAGCCCGTGAACAGATCACAAACGAAAAAAATGCTGCTATCACTGAACTTAAAAATCAAGTAGCCACTTTATCAATTGAGATCGCTGAAAAAATATTGAAATCTGAATTATCATCCGACGAAAAACAAAAATCGTTGGTAAACACTTTAATGAAAGACGTAAACCTTAATTAAGAAATGATCGTTCCATCAAGATACGCTAAATCACTCATCGACCTTGCCATTGAAACAAAGCAATTGGAGGAAGTATGTAATGATATGCGTTTAATTAAGAAGGTTTGTAAAGAAAATCATGAGTTTGTTTTGTTATTGGAAAGTCCTGTTATTAAAACCGATAAGAAAATGAAAGTGTTTAAATCTATTTTCGGCGGTAAGATCTCAGTAACAACCCAATTATTTTTAGACATTGTAGCAACGAAACGCCGCGAAGGATATATCGATGATATTGCTTACGCGTTTGACGAGCAATATAAAATATATAAGAACATTACAACAGCTACTATTACTACGGCCATTCCTTTAGATGCCGCAACTAAAACTAAAATTGTGACTATCGTAAAGCAGAGTGCTACAGGCGAAGTGGAAGTGATTGAAAAAGTTGATAAGAGTTTAGTGGGCGGATTTATTTTAACCGTAAACGACAAACAAGTCGATGCAAGTATAAAACGTAAATTAAACGAATTGAGAAAAGGTTTCTCAAAAAATTTATATGTTCCGGATCTAAATTAACAATGAATTAGAGCAAAGCTCACTTCATTGTAGAATAAAAATAAGTAAGTAGGATGAAGGTCCACAGAATTTAAAAATAAAAAAATGGCTGAAATTAAACCGGCAGAAGTATCTGCAATTTTAAGACAACAACTAAGCGGCTTTAAAAGCGAAGCTGAATTAGAAGAAGTAGGATCTGTTTTACAAGTGGGTGATGGTATCGCACGCGTATACGGCTTATCTAAAGTACAATCGGGAGAATTAATTGAATTTGAAACCGGTTTACAAGCAATTGTATTAAATCTTGAAGAAGATAATATTGGTTGTGTGTTATTAGGATCAAGTGAAGGTATTACCGAAGGTTCTACTTGTAAACGTACCGGGCGTATCGCTTCTTTACAAGTTGGTGAAGGTTTATTAGGCCGTGTTGTTGATACATTGGGTATGCCAATTGATGGTAAAGGCCCGATTACTGGAAAAACTTACGAAATGCCATTAGAGCGCAAGGCGCCGGGCGTTATATTCCGTCAGCCGGTAACTGAACCACTACAAACCGGTATCAAAGCAATTGATGCGATGATCCCAATTGGCCGCGGTCAGCGTGAATTAGTAATTGGTGATCGTCAAACAGGAAAAACTGCAGTTTGTATCGATACCATTATCAATCAAAAAGAATTTTATGAAGCAGGTAAGCCTGTATTCTGCATATATGTTGCGATCGGACAAAAAGCATCAACCGTTGCAAACATCTTGCGTACTTTAGAAGAAAATGGTGCAATGGCTTATACAGTTATTGTTGCAGCTAGCGCTTCTGATCCTGCTCCAATGCAATTCTACGCTCCGTTTGCCGGCGCTGCAATTGGCGAATTTTTCCGCGATACCGGTCGTCCCGCATTAATTGTATTTGATGATCTTTCAAAGCAAGCAGTAGCTTACCGCGAAGTATCTTTATTATTACGCCGCCCTCCTGGACGTGAAGCATATCCCGGTGACGTGTTTTATTTGCACAGCAGATTATTAGAGCGTGCAGCAAAAATTAATGCTTCTGATACAATTGCACAAAGCATGAACGATCTGCCGGAGTCTATCAGACCGTTAGTAAAAGGCGGAGGTTCATTAACAGCATTACCAATTATCGAAACGCAAGCGGGTGACGTATCTGCTTATATCCCTACCAACGTAATTTCAATTACTGATGGTCAGATATTTTTGGAAGGTAATTTATTTAACGCGGGTGTTCGTCCTGCAATTAACGTAGGTATTTCCGTATCACGTGTGGGTGGTAATGCTCAAATTAAATCAATGAAAAAAGTAGCAGGTACTTTAAAACTTGACCAGGCACAATACCGCGAGTTAGAAGCTTTCGCGAAATTTGGTTCGGATCTGGATGCTGTTACAAAATCAGTATTAGATAAAGGCGCACGTAATGTGGAGATCCTTAAACAAGGTCAGTTTTCACCGCTTCGTGTTGAACAACAAACAGCAATTATTTATTTAGGAACTAAAAACTTTTTACGTACAGTTCCAATCAATAAAGTGCGTGAGTTCGAAAAAGAATATCTTGATTTGTTAGAACGTAAACACAAAACAACATTAGATGAATTGAAAGCTGGTCAGTACACAGACGCTATCACAGGTGTTTTAGAATCTGCAGCTAACGAATTATTAGCAAAATATAAGTAAATGCAGAATTAATAATTAATAATTCAGGATTGGTTTTGTGAAGAAGGATAATATTATAGTAACAAAAACATTAAATTTTGCATGTGACATTATAGATTTAGAAGAAAATTAAACGATAAAAGAAAATATGTTCTTTCAAAACAAATTACAAGCAGCGGGATGTCAATTGGCGCTAATGTAAGAGAAGCCCAGAGAGCAGTTAGTAAAGCTGATTTCATAAATAAAATGGGGATCTCTTTAAAGGAAGCTGAGGAAACAAAATATTGGTTTGAAATAATTGAAAAGAAAATTTTTGTACTTGATGAAAAATTAAAAAATGAGTTTGAAGAAATAATTAAACTATTAGTTTCAATTATTAATTCAAGTAAAAGATAATAATTTGGAATGGAGAAATAAGAAAATTCTTAATTCTTCATCCTTAATTCTTAATTGATAGTATGGCTAACTTAAAGGAAGTACGAAATAGAATAACATCGGTTGGTTCAACCATGCAGATCACGAGCGCCATGAAAATGGTGAGTGCTGCAAAATTGAAACGTGCGCAAGATGCTATTACACAAATGCGTCCTTACGCCGAAAAATTAAAAGAGATTTTAGCAAATGTAAGCGGTGGTTCCGGCAATTCCGGAAATGCATTTTCACGTAATACAGGCGGCAAAAATATTTTGATCATTCCTATTTCAAGTAACCGCGGTTTAGCCGGTGCATTTAATGCGAACATTGTTAAAAAAGCATGGAGCCTGATCCGTAATGAGTATAACGGCTGTCATGTAACGGTTTTGCCAATTGGTAAAAAAGCCACTGAAGCATTTAAGCGTACAGAATATATTATTAGCGGACAAGATCTGCCAACAAATCTTAATGAGTTATTTGATGGCTTAAGTTTTGCTAAAGTTGCACCTGTTGCCGAAAAAGTAATGGTTGCATTTGAAACAAAACAGTTTGATAAAGTTATTTTGGTATATAATCAGTTTAAGAATGCAGCTGTTCAAATTCCGCAAGCTGAACAATTATTACCAATTGTTGCAACACCATTAGCTGAAGGTGAGAAAGCAACAACAACAGATTATATTTATGAACCGGAAAAAGAACTGATCATTAACGATCTGATCCCACGCTCAATTAAAACACAATTTTACAAAGCATTATTAGATTCATTCGCTTCTGAACATGGTGCGCGTATGACCGCCATGCATAAAGCAACTGATAACGCAAAGGAAATGTTAAGAGATTTAAAGATCTCTTATAATAAAGCACGTCAGGCCGCAATTACCAATGATATTTTGGAAATTGTTGGCGGTGCAGAGGCATTGAACGGTTAAACGTTCAGTATTAAAATAGTAATTAATCCCGTAAGATTAATGAATAGGATTCCGTTTCTCTGCGGAAAATTCCAATTTCATTTTCTTGCGACAAAATAAAAAGTAAGACCTATGAAATTATCAATGTTCAAATTCAATCTGCCGAAAGATCTGCTGGCAGAGTATCCTGCAAAAAACCGCGATGAGAGCCGCTTAATGGTTGTTGACCGCGCAACAGGAAAGATCACGCACAAAAAATTTAAAGACATTATCAATTATTTTGATGATGGTGATGTAATGATGTTAAACGACACCAAAGTATTTCCTGCACGTATGTATGGAAATAAAGAAAAAACAGGCGCGAAGATAGAAGTGTTTTTGCTGCGCGAATTAAGCGCTGAAAGCCGTTTATGGGATGTGTTAGTTGATCCTGCACGTAAAATTCGTATTGGGAATAAATTATATTTTGGCGAGAACGATAGTTTAGTTGCCGAGGTAATTGATAATACAACATCACGCGGACGAACACTTCGTTTTTTATATGATGGTTCGTATGAAGAGTTCAGAAAAATACTTTACGATCTGGGTGAAACTCCATTACCAAAATATATTAAGCGTAAAGCTGAAGAAAGTGATATCGAGCGTTACCAAACTGTGTTTGCAAAAAACGAAGGCGCTGTTGCCGCTCCAACTGCAGGTTTGCATTTTAGCAGGGAGTTATTGAAAAAATTAGAAATTAAAGGTGTACATTTTGCTCCCCTAACTTTGCATGTAGGTTTAGGAACTTTCAGAACCGTTGAGGTGGAAGACTTAACTAAACATAAAATGGAGAGTGAAGAAGTTCTGATCTCTGCGGATACATGTAAGATGGTGAATGAAGCAAAGGCGCATAAGAAAAAAGTTTGTGCAGTTGGTACAACAGTAATGCGCGCGGTTGAATCTTCGGTTTCAACAACCGGACAATTAAATCCGTATGTGGGTTGGACAAACAAATTTATTTTTCCGCCATTTGAATTTAATGTTGCGAATTGCATGATCACAAATTTTCACATGCCGGAGTCAACTTTATTGATGATGGTAAGTGCATTTGGCGGTTACGATCTAATAATGAAAGCTTATAAGGAAGCGATAAAAGAAAAATACCGTTTCTATTCGTACGGCGACGCAATGTTAATACTGTAAGATCTCCCGGGCTGTTTCGTTTTGAAACAGCCTTTTTATATTTAATTAAAACATATAAATTAGCAATGCAATGGCACAACCAAAACTAGATAACATTTTGTTTCTGGATATAGAAACGGCTCCTGTTATTTATAAATACAATGATTTAAATCCAACAATAAAAGAATTATGGGATAAAAAATGGGCATTCAATCCTGAAAATAAACCCAATGAGCTTTACAACAAAGCCGGAGTTTATGCTGAATTCTCGAAGGTAATTTGTATTGGTCTTGGTTATTACCATAAAAATAAATTCAGGGTTAAAACAATTGTCAATGATAATGAAAAAGAATTATTACAAGAATTTGCCGATCTGATAAAGGAACATTTCAGTAAAGCCGAACATTTTTTATGTGCGCACAATGGAAAAGAATTTGATTATCCTTTTATTAGTCGCCGCATGGTGATCAACGGAGTAGCTTTTCCCCGTAATTTTCAATTGCAAGGATTAAAACCATGGGATGTAAAACATTTAGATACTATGGAAATGTGGCGGTTTGGCGACATGAAAAATTTTACATCACTTAATTTATTGGCACATATTTTAGGGATCCCATCTCCAAAGGATGATATGGATGGAAGTTTGGTGTCTAAAGTGTATCATGAAGAAAAGAATATCGATAAAATAAAAAAGTATTGTTTAAAGGATGTTATCACCTTGGCAAGGATCTATATTAAGTATACCGGACAAAAAGCGCCGGAAGACAACGATATTGTGTACGCATAAGAAATGAACAACCAAATTAAAATAGGTATTATTGGCAGCGGAAGTTGGGCAACGGCTATTGTAAAAATAATTGGTAATAATTGCGATACAATTAATTGGTTTTTCAGAAGTCAGGATGATATCGATTATATCAAAACTAATCATCACAATCCAAAATATTTAAGTTCTGTTGATTTCGATGTAAAGAAAATAAATTTCTTTAATGACGTGAAAGAATGTATTTCAAAATCAGATGTAATTATTTTATCAATTCCTTCTGCATTTTTACACGCCAGTTTAGCAGGAATTACAAAAGACGATTTCAAAAACAAATTAGTTTTCTCTGCTATTAAAGGTATTATACCTGAGTATAATTTAATTGTCGGTGAATATTTAAATACAGTTTACCAAATCCCCCTCGAAAATATTGGTGTTATTACCGGACCGTGCCACGCCGAAGAGGTTGCTATGGAAAAATTATCTTACTTAACCATAGCTTGTTCTAAGATCGAAAATGCTGAATTATTATGTAAATCATTTAACTGCCGCTATATTAATTCAACAGCAAGCGATGATATTTATGGTACCGAACTTTCCGCTGTATTGAAAAACGTAATTGCGGTAGCCGGTGGTATTTGTCATAGCCTTGGTTACGGTGATAATTATTTAGCAGTTTTAGTTAGTAATGCGATTCAGGAAATAAAAAGATTTGTAGATGCAGTGCATCCGATCGACCGCGACATAAACGCTTCCGCATATTTAGGTGATCTGTTGGTAACTGCTTATTCGCAATTTAGCAGGAACAGAATGTTTGGTACCATGCTTGGAAAAGGTTATGGCGTGAAACAAGCGCAATTGGAAATGAACATGATCGCAGAGGGATATTACGCGGTTAAATGTGTTCATGAAATAAATAAAAAATATAATGTTGATATGCCGATAACCAATGCAGTTTACAATATTATTTACGCAAATAAAGATCCGCGCCGTGAAATGAGTTTGTTGTCAGAAAAATTATCATAAAACCAGCCACTTGGCACTAATCACTAACCACTGAAAACATTTTCCAATATAATTTCTGTGATTTTTCACCCGCTTTTAATGTGCAGTTATGGCAGTTTTTTATTTTTCTTTTTTTTAAAAGGTTCAGTTTATTATTATTTAACGCCATTTAATTTAAAGTGGGTTATTATAGCAATGGTATTTTCGTTTTCGTTTATCCTTCCTGTAATTAATATTTATATTCTGTATAGACTAAACCGGATCTCGTCTTTAAAAATGGAGGACCAAAAGGAACGTACTTTTCCTTACGTATTAACTTCCTGTTTTTATTTTGGTTTGTTTTATTTATTTTTAGATCTGAGTGTTTGGCCGAGTATTAAAGTTTTAATTTTTGGCGGCGGACTAGCGATCCTGATTACTGCGATCATTAACATGAAATATAAAATAAGCGCGCACATGGTTGGTATTGGAGGCTTGTTGGGTTCTTTAATGGTAATTGCATATACATTAAAATACAATGCAGTTCTTCAAATGGTATTTTTAATTTTGGTTGCGGGTACAATTGCCACAGCGCGTTTGTATTTGAAAGCGCATGAGCCGAAACAAATTTATGCCGGATTTTTTTTAGGATTGATCACAGAGGTAACAGTTTTTTTAAGTTTTTTATTTTTTAACCTTAAATAAAATTTAATTTTGAATTTAGTAACTGGCGCAACAGGTTTAGTAGGCTCGCATGTTTTGTTAACGCTTCTTCAGCAAGGCTTGCCCGTTATAGCAATGAAAAGAAACACCAGTGATGTGAAAGAAGTGGAAACTATTTTTTCTTATTATACTTCTGATCACAAAGAACTCTATAAAAAAATAATCTGGCGCGAAGCTGATCTAAATGATGCTTTGGGTTTTGATGAATTATTAAGGGATGTTACAACGGTTTACCATTGCGCTGCTTTAATTTCATTAAACAGTAAGAATAGAGAACAAGTGATGAAATCGAATGTAGAAGGCACTGCTAATTTGGTTAACGCTTGTTTATTAAATAAAATTCAAAATTTTTGTTTTGTAAGTTCTATCGCTGCTTTGCAAAATAAAGACGTTAAAGGCGAAATTGATGAATCTGTTTATTGGAAATCTTCACCAAATCAGGATGTTTATTCCCTTAGTAAATATTTAGCAGAACAAGAAGTTTGGCGCGCCATGGAAGAAGGTTTAAATGCGGTGATCGTAAATCCCGGAGTTATTATTGGTCCGGGTTACTGGGGCAGGGGCAGCGGACAGTTAGTTTCGTTAAGTGCAAAAGGAATAAAATTTTATACCGAAGGCGCAACCGGTTTTATAGCTGCCGAAGATGTTGCTAAGCTTATGGTTGCTTTAACAATTAAAAAAGCATTTGGCGAGCGTTTTATTTTAGTTGAAAATAATTATCCTTTTAAATACATTATCGAAAAAATTCATACCGAATTAGGTCAGCCTATCCCAAGAATTAAAGCCGGAAAAGGACTTTTAACATTAGGCCGAATGTTCAGTTTCTTGCTGCCCGGAGGTTATAAAATCAGCTCGTCTACGGTTTCAACTCTCCTCTCCAAAACCACCTATTCAAGCCAAAAATTATGGTCATATTTAGATTATAAGCCTAGATCAATCGATGAATGTATTGTTTTCACATCTAAATGCTACAAAACAGCCAAAATTTAAGACGAACTAACTAATTTATTATCAAATGGTTAAAAAAGGCATTGGTAGTAAAAAAATTGGTTTTTGTATGTAAAATACATATCTTAGTCTACTAATTTAAGATAGTTATATGCATATTGCCATCGCAGGGAACATTGGGTCAGGGAAAACTACATTAACATCTTTACTTGCAAAGCACTATAAGTGGCATGCACATTACGAAGACGCCGACGATAACCCTTATTTAAATGATTTTTATGAAGATATGCAGCGTTGGTCATTTAATCTGCAAGTCTACTTTTTAAATAATCGTTTCAGTCAGATCTTAGATATTAGAAAAGGTAAACACACTGTTGTACAAGATAGAACCATTTATGAAGACGCATATATTTTTGCACCAAACCTTCATGCAATGGGACTTATGACAACACGCGATTACGAAAATTATTTTGCGTTGTTTAAATTAATGGAAGGTTTAGTTAAGTCACCGGATCTGATTATTTATTTAAGAGCATCGGTTCCTACATTGGTAAAACAAATTCAAAAACGCGGACGTGATTATGAAAACTCGATCCGTTTAGATTATTTAAAACGATTGAATGAGCGTTACGAAGCATGGGCATCAACGTACGAAGCCGGTAAATTATTGGTAGTGGATGTTGATGATATAAATTTTAACGAGAACAAAGAAGATTTAGGAAAGGTAATAAGATTAATTGATAGCCAGTTAAACGGATTATTTAAATAGATTGAGCGACAATACACATACAGAAGAAGCTTTTTTTAAAAGTCATTTTTTAAAAACGATCGATTCTTTGAAGAATGGAAGCGAAGTGCTGCTTGCCTATGATGGTGTATTGAATGTGGATACGATCAGTCGTTTAGAAACAGAAGTAGAAGGTAAAGTAACTGCCTTGCAAATTCCCAAAGGCCCTCTTAAAAAAATATTTTTCATTTCAGTTGAAGCACTTCAAAACATGTTGATTCATGGCGGTAAAGATGAAATGGGACATCAGCATAATTATTTTATCCTTTCTAAAAATCATGCGAAAGTAGAGATCATTACTTCTAATTTAGTTCCGAATGGTTCTATTGAAAGATTAAAAGGAGATGTGGAACGTTTAAATTCATTTAATGATCCTGCTGATCTGAAAAATTATTACATGGAGCATCTCGAGAAAAACGAGATCAGTGATAAAGGTGGTGCAGGTTTAGGTTTTATTACGATCGCCATGAAAAGTGGAAATAAATTAGGTTACGAATTCGATAAAATAAGTGATAAGCTTTCTTTATTCCTGTTAAAATCTACTGTTAATTTAGAATAATTTCTTTCTTTAATGTTATCAAACAACCGTGCCATACTATTTTTAGCATCGTGGTATCCGGTAAGTTCAAATCCTTCTCATGGTATTTTTATTAAGCAACACGCGTTAGCGCTTTCGTATTTTCAAAATGTTATTGTTGTTTATGCTTATGGAAGTAATGAAGGGACTTTCTATAAAACAGAACACAGAAACGTAAATGAAAATTTCACCGAATACTTTATTAAATATCCCAAAGGAAAAGGTTTTTTAAAA